>JBCCLS010000560.1:0-2987 GCA_039026835.1 Bacteroidota bacterium
GAAAAGCGAATGCTTGGTGAAACTGAAGGGAAATCTGGGGACAACGTAAAAAATGAACTGAAAGAAAAGTATGGGTTCTAAATTATGCCTAATTAAATTACGTACAAATCTAAATCTACTTATTCAATTCACAAATATCAGACAAAGAAACCTCCAATGCTTTACTAATCCTATACAATGTATGTATGGTAGCGTTTGTTCTTCCTTGTTCTATTCTTGAAATATTCGTTGTATCAATTCTAGCTTCAATTCGTCCAACCAAATCGACTTGAGTTAAACCTTTTTCTAACCGTATTCTTTTGATATTTTGACCTATTATTTTTAAAATTTCTGATTTTTCCATACTTGCCATATTTGACAAGTCAAGAAAAAGCTTATATTTGTGTATATTAATGTCATATATGACAAGTTTATTTTTTATAAATGGAGCATATTCAAGTCACAAAAGCACAAAAAGAATTGTTAGACTTATTGAATGATAAAGAAGTAAACGACTATTTTACTTCTCTAAAAACTGTGCATTATTTAGGAACTTATTATGTAAATAATGATCTTGTGGATCTTTCTGCATCACGCTATGTTCATGATTTATTAGACGTAATTCAAAAAATTATAAAAGAAAATAATTACTAATTTTTAGGTATCGTACAAATTTCTGATAAGGGAACTTCTAATGCTTGACTAATTTTAAATAACGTATGAATTGTAGAATTTGTTCTGCCCTGCTCAATTCTTGAAATATTCGTTGTATCAATTCTAGCCTCAATCTTTCCTACCAAATCAACTTGTGTTAATCCTTTTTCAAGGCGAATACGCTTGATATTTTTACCAATAATTTTTAAGATTTCAGACTTTTTCATTGTTGTCATATTTGACAACACAAGAAAAGATTTATATGTACATAGTTTGATGTCATATATGGCAAGTATATAATCGAATCTAAATACAGTAAACAATTAGTTCTCGATACATTTTTACTTTGCTTCGCTTTGTAAAAACACTCGAACTGACGTTTGCTGCTTCAAATTCAACTTCCATTTCACTAACCGTCAATTCGAGTGATTTTTCGCAGAAAAATTGTATCGAGAATAGTTTGATACAGATTTAATTTTTAGTCATATCAAACTTAAATTCTAAAAAAATTTACAAATTTTATAAAACAACACAGGGTAAAATCTTTTCTTCCTGTTAGTACGGAAAACAAAGAGATAATATATGACATTTCAAAAATCACCTTTTCCGTTCGTGCTATTGCTTATTGCCATTATGAGCGTGGCTGTATATTTTAATTTTTCTGTAGATGCTACAATTGAACAGCCAATTGTCCATACGATTGAGAAACAAGAAACGACTTCGTATCAAATTGCTACGGAAGACACACAATCTGATAGTCCAATAGTGGCTAGTAACTACTAAAATATAAGCTGATGAAATTTCCTCGATTCCTTGTTGCAGTAGTTGCTGTAACGTTTTCAAACTATATACACGGGCAAATTCAAGTCAGTACGGAAACGACAACCGGATTTGAATCCAATATTTATAAAGCGCCCAACAGTCTGTTTTCAGATGATACGGATTTATTGATGCGACGCGAGAGTTTGGTGACTGAAAGCTTGTATCAAGATGCAACGTTTAATTTTCTGTATCGCTATAAAGACAAAAACAACGATTTTAAATTCTCGATAAACCCTGAATATCGTTATTATTTTGATGCGACTGGCGCGAATCGACTTATGCTGAATACACGTGCCAATTACACAATGAAACTGAAACGAAGACTGGAATGGGAAAGCGATCTGCATTTTAAATTGCGCGATCAGTTAGGACAAGATTTGGATCAAAACGAATTGAATACCACCTTGGGATATCGTCAAATCAGTGCGTTTAGCGGATTGAATTTTAGATGGTACAAAAACAATCGTTCGTTTGTACGCGTACAGTATCGCTACAAAGATTTTTACAATTCCAATACACGTTCCATTGGTTATCACAAATACGGAGTTTCCACAGGTTTTCGTCACCTCGATTGGAAAGATGGTTTTTTGCATAGCGTAGGCATTGAAGCGGCTTTTTACCACAGATCGTATGATATTGTGTTTCGTTCTTCGGGACAAACTTCGGATCGCGTGTGGCAATATTTGAATGTGGCGTTATCCTATAAATTGCCGCTAAGTCAAAATTGGAACATTACCACAGGTTTCGCCTACGAAAAACGTATGGACAAAACCAATGGTGAGTTTGGCTATAATCAATTTAGACCATCAGCACGATTGCAATATAAAACTGAGAAATTGAATTTACGATTGACAGGTAGTTACAGTCTGCGAAAGTTTAACGAGCTCACCGCAGAAAACAGTGAAGAAGATGAAGTCGGTCTGTTAGAATATGATTATTGGCGTTGGCGCTTTGCAGGTTCGTATCAACTGAGTGACAAATGGTCTATCATCGCAAATGGGTATTTTATTGATAGAGCTTCTAACAATACAAATGTGTTTACCACCGCATTCCGATCGTATAATTCGTATTATGCTGGGATAGGGATTCGATATACGTTTTGACACTTCGACTCCGCTCAGTGTGAAAAGATATAAGTTGTTAGTAGTGGGTTTTGAGACTTTTTTATTCCGAATGGGCAAGAGGACTGAAAATCAATTATTAATCTCAAGGCCCACTACTCAATACCAAGATTTAAAAAATTATCTAAATTGCTTAAAGCTTGAATCGTTAGTTCTATTTCTATGAAAAGTAAGTCAACTTGGGAAAAATATTTAAGCAGTCCGTTTCTTCCTTTTTACCACGAATACACGAATTATTTTTTTGTGTTTCAGATTCAACTTTGATTTCAAGACTATGAATCGTCATTGCGAGACAAAGTCGTGGCAATCTGTTTGAATCAAAACAAATTTTGTCTTTGAAATACACATTAGTACATTTAAAAAGATATTAGGTTTTAGGAATTAGTCAAGAACTAAATGCCTATTTGAAAA
>JBCCLS010000561.1:0-2985 GCA_039026835.1 Bacteroidota bacterium
AAGACCTACTAAAGATATTGATATCTCTGTTCAAATAAGTACCTATGCTGAAATGGACGAATTAAGAGAAAAGTTGGCTACTAAGAAAATTTATCCTGCTCCAACTGAAACTGTTATTTATCGGTATACTTATGAAGATGTTCTAATTGACTTTATTCCTTATGAACCTACTGAGTTGGGTCCTACAAATAGCTGGCTTAAGCCTGGATTTGGAAAAGCATATCCAGTTGAAATTGGAGAAGCAATGATCAATATATTACCTGTTAGTCTATTTTTAGCAACTAAATGGGAAGCATATACTAATAGAGGAAATGACCCTAGGACGAGTCATGATTTTGAAGATATTATTTATGTGATTGATAATAATATAGAATTAGTTGAAGATGTTAAAAATGCAGAAGAAGATGTACAGCTTTTTCTAAAAGAAATGAGTGAGGAAATTTTAGCACATTCCTCGCGACATGAAATTATTGAGTGTCATATTAATCCCTATACGGCAGCAGAACGGAGAGAACTTATTATAGAAAAATTAGCTAGTATTCTCGAAATATGAAACAAAAAACCTTCCTGATCCCAGAAAGGTTTAATTATTATAATATGTTTCATCATTGCTAAAAATCCACTACAATCCCGATACTTGGAATGACTTGTCCTGATTCCTGTTCGATTTCTTGTAAACTTCTTGGTTGTGCAATCATGCCGCTCATGTCTCTTGCCAAACCAAATTGTGGCGGTTGTGGAATTTCTTGCCCTAATATGTTTTGTGCTTCTACAAAGACGTTTAAAGAGAGTTTTTCAAAGTTCCACTTTTTATCAATTCGTATGTCTAATTGACTGAATATGTCTAAGTCTTCTTCACCTAAACGATTGTAATCTAAAACAACTTCTGGATAGTTTGCCAACGTTGCTGCTTGATCGGTAGGTACAAACGGCGTATTTCCAGCAAAGCGATAGCGCGCACTGACTTCCCAATTTTTCTTCAATTTGTAACCTCCTGTAAAAGAAATCAAGTGACGACTGTCCCACACAGATGGTAAATAACGATCACGATCAAATCCTGTGAATTCACTGTAAAAGAAGGTATACGCGAAGATTCCGTAGAAATTATTGGTCAATTTTTGCTGGAATTGCAACTCCAAACCATAACTTCTTCCACGTCCCACTGTTTCTACATCTTCATTTCCTAAGACTTCAAAATCTGCTCCTTTATTGGCTAATGAAACTCCATCTAAGACAGACACTGGATAATCGTCATACCGCTTGTAAAATCCTTCTAAAGAAATGCTCGACGACGGACTGAAATAGTGTTGTAATCCAATCACATAATGATCACTTACCGTGTATTCTGAATTTTGATTGATCAGCGCACCTTGATTGTCTCTAAAGCCTAAAATGGTATATGGAGGCAGCTTAAAGTAACGTCCAACCGAACCATTCAAACGCCAATTTTCTGCAAATTCATACGAGGCAGAAAAACGAGGAGAAAAAGTGGAAAATAGATTGTCTTCGCTTGTAAATGAATCGTCATCCATTCGAAAGCCGAAAGAAATATCAAGTTTATCATTGAAAAAACTTTTAGTTACATTGGCAAACAAACCGTATTTCATAAAGTCAATTTCCGTATCAAAGGCAATATTGTCGGTGAGATTGATCGTATTATTTTCATAGTCCGAATATTGTGCGTTGAATCCAGTAGTGAATTTCCAATCGTCAAAAAACTTGGTCAATTGATAACGCAATTTGGTTTCTGATTCGCGCGAATCGTTTCTGAAAAAGACACCTGTTTCATTTTCTGGATCTTCATAGCGTGTAAATTCATTCACTAAAGTATTATTACTCAACGTTGTTTGCATATATCCGGAACCATCTTTGAAACGTTTTTTCCATGTCAATCCAATCGCATTCGTTCGTTGATCTATAAAAGGCGCTTGATCAAGTTGCGCTTGTTGTTCCGCATCAAAATCGTCTGGAGATTCTACTGAGAAATCATCAATCGAACCCAAACCAAGTAAGCTAATGGAATTAAATTTGTCGATTTCGTGTTCTACTTTGAACTGATAATCCCAATAATTTGGTCGGAACGGCAATCCGATCACTTCAAACAAAAACTGCAAATAACTACGACGTACTGAAGCTAAGAAAGTCGTTTTGCTTTCTTCATTTTCTCCTTTAAATAAAGGACCTTCTAGCGTAAGTGCAGCTTCACTGGCACTCACACGAAAATTTCCTGTAAAGTTTCGGGCATTTCCTTGTCGCTGACTGAATTGTAAGGTTCCCGATAACGGATTGTCATATTGCGCACCAAAAGCAGACGTAGACAAGGTTACATTGTCAATAAACGAAACATTGATCATTCCCACAGGTCCGCCCGCACTTCCTTGTGTCGCAAAGTGATTGATATTCGGAATTTCCATGCCATCCAAATAATACACCGTTTCATTTGGCGCACCACCACGAATGATTAAGTCGTTTCGAAAACCGCCTACTGATGGTGAGACTCCGGGTAGCGTTTGTGCCACTTGTACGACATCGTTGTTACTTCCTGGATAGGTAGCAATTTCCACCGCAGAAAGGGATTGCGTAGACAATGGCGTTTCTTTCGGTCTACTAATTTTATCAGCATTTGTAATCACCACAGCATCCAAAGACTCTTTGGATTCTTTGAGTATAAAATTGTACTCTGGTGTTCCTTTTGAGCGCACAATGATGTTATAAGTTGTTTGTGTTTCAAATCCTTGGTAACTTACAATCAAATTATAGGAACCTGGTGGTACGTTTTTGATGCGATAATTTCCATCAAAATCGGTTTGTGCACCAAAAGTGGTTCCTTCAACAATGACATTGGCACCCGGAACAGGTGTTTGTGTCTCGTCGGTGACATTTCCTGTAATTTCTCCGACCACTTGTGCATGCACTGTAGAGAACATTCCAAGTGTAAAACATAAAATAAGTAGCTTTTTCATAGCAAGAATGTTAGCATTTTTG
>JBCCLS010000562.1:0-2981 GCA_039026835.1 Bacteroidota bacterium
CAAATTGGTATATGAGGCAATTTTTCAATTATTCGAAAATTCCGAACCCATTGACTTATTGACAGTTTCGTCTCAACTTCGTAAAAATGCGAACTTAGAAGTTGTGGGAGGTGATTTTTATCTAATTTCGCTTACGCAGAAAGTATCTTCGTCTGCACATATTGAATTTCATGCGCGTATCATTCTGCAAAAATTTATTCAGCGCAGTTTGATTAAAATCTCAAATGAAATTATTGAAGATGCGTATGACGAAACTACCGACGTTTTTACATTATTAGACAAAGCAGAATCGCGTTTGTATGAAGTGACACAGGGAAACATTAAAAAGTCTTCAGAAACAGCGCAAAGTTTGGTAATTCAAGCAAAAAAGAAAATTGAGGAAATTTCCAATAAAGAAGGGCTCAGTGGAATTGCTACTGGATTTACAGAACTAGACAAACTAACCTCTGGTTGGCAGCCAAGTGACTTGATCATTGTAGCAGCGCGTCCAGGTATGGGAAAAACGGCATTAACCTTATCCATGGCGAGAAACATTGCAGTTGATCAAAATATTCCTGTAGCGTTTTTCTCGTTGGAGATGGCTTCTGTACAGTTGATCACACGTTTGATTTCCTCCGAAACCGGTTTGTCTTCTGAAAAATTACGTACTGGAAAATTGGCCAAACACGAATGGGAACAATTAAACGTAAAAGTAAAAGGACTGGAAAAAGCGCCTTTATTTATTGACGATACGCCGTCGTTATCCATTTTTGACTTGCGAGCAAAAGCGCGTCGTTTGGCATCGCAACACGGTATCAAATTGATTATTATTGATTACTTGCAGTTAATGACTGCAGGTGGAAGTCAAAAAGGAGGAAACCGTGAACAGGAAATCTCGATGATTTCGCGAAACTTAAAAGCATTGGCAAAAGAATTATACGTGCCAGTCATTGCCTTATCGCAGTTATCACGTGCCGTGGAAACGCGTGGAGGAAGCAAACGTCCA
Organism: Bacteroidota bacterium; assembly: GCA_039026835.1. Classification (GTDB taxonomy): domain Bacteria; phylum Bacteroidota; class Bacteroidia; order Flavobacteriales; family Flavobacteriaceae; genus Kordia. The sequence continues at coordinate 986 of JBCCLS010000562.1, forward strand.
TTGCTTTCTGACTTACGTGAATCGGGAGCGATTGAGCAGGATGCGGATATCGTTTCGTTCATCTATCGTCCAGAATACTATAAAATTGAAGAATGGGATGATGAAGAACGCTCACCAACTGAAGGACAGGCTGAATTTATCGTGGCTAAACACAGAAATGGTGGTTTGGACAATATTCGACTCAAATTCTTAGGACATTTAGGTAAGTTTGACAATTTAGAAACTTTCGATTCGCCATTCGAGTTCCATTCAAAGATGAATGACGCGGCTAATGATGATACTTTTAAGACAGACAGTTTGCCAAGTACTGATCAGGCATTTGGCAGTTCTATGAACGATGATTTTAATCCAGATGATAACGAAGTTCCTTTCTAAATAGAATTCCGTATTTTTGTAAATAGAAATGTTTTTTATTCCTGCGAAGGCAGGAATCCATTTCGTTTTGAAGTTAGATTCCTGCCTTAACTGAATCAAGTTCAGCACAAGCTTCAGGAATGAAAAAAATACTATGTCTACATGAAATATGACTATATTATTGCAGGATCGGGATGCGCAGGATTGAGCTTGCTATACCGAATGTTACAGGATGCTGCATTACGTGAAAAGCAAATTTTAGTCATAGACAAAGCAACCAAAAACAGAAATGATCGCACGTGGTGTTTTTGGGAAAAAGGAACTGGATTGTTTGAACCTATTGTCACACATCAATGGAAAACTTTGGAATTTTTATCGGATGATTTTCAACAAAAGTTCGACATGCCAGAGTATCGTTACAAAATGATTCAAGGAATTGATTTTTATAATCATGTGTTGAATTTTGCAGAATCTTTTGAAAATGTAACATTCACTTCTGAAAGTATTACGAGCATTGATTCTAAAGATGGTGACGCTACGGTTGCCACAGAAAATAACGTGTACAAAGCGCATTATGTGTTCAATTCAACCAATCTGTTTTATCCGAAAATGGACACTTCAAATTCCTTGTTGCAACATTTTGAAGGTTGGGTTATAAAAACTACAGCACCTGTTTTTGATAAAAAAGTAGGACGTTTGATGGATTTCCGATTGTCACAAGAACACGGCGCTACGTTTATGTATGTATTACCAACTAGCGAAACTGAGGCGTTGGTGGAATATACCTTGTTCACAGAAAAAGTATTGGACAAAGAAGAATACAAATCTGCACTAAAAGAATACATAGAAAGCTATTTAGAGATTGACGACTATGACGTGTTACATACTGAATTTGGAATCATTCCGATGTCATTGGCAAAATTCTCTAGAAGTGTTCCCAACGAAAAACACATTATCAACGTGGGAACTGCTGGTGGATTTACAAAAGCGAGTAGTGGATATACGTTTCAATTCATACAGCGACATGCTGAAAACGTGATTGATTTATTGAAGCAAGGAAAACATCCCAATCCGCCATTGACATTTCGTGACAAAATGTTTGAGTGGTACGATCGAACACTGCTGGAAGTACTACTTTCAGAGAAACTGGAAGGCAAAGAAATCTTCGCAACAATGTTTAAAAAGCTTCCTATTGAAATGATTTTGGCGTTTTTGGCGAATGAAAGTACGTTTTGGCAAGATATGAAAGTCATGACGTGTTTGCCGATTCTTCCTTTTTTAACTTCTGGATTGAAGCAGTTGGCGAAATAACAAACAATACTATATATCTAGATTCTAAAAATGAACTATGGGAAGATGGATGCAAGCTTTTAATGACAAAGGAGAAGTAGTTGTAGAAATGGCTCCAAATTTTCTCATGTATTGTCTCAAATGGTTTCCTAAAAAGAGTAAAGAAGAATTCCCAATAATTTCAAACTTGACTATTGATTCAGAAAATTGGATTGATGAATTACAGATATTCAAATTAGAGAGTATTATTGAACTTAAAGCTGAAATTGAACGAATGTATGGAGTGTTGAACTATAAAGAGTTTGTTGCGAATGTAAGCGCAGAAGAAATACGTAATCAAATTACTTCCGAC
>JBCCLS010000563.1:0-2981 GCA_039026835.1 Bacteroidota bacterium
ATCGAACTCACGTTACTTTAGAATCAAATTTTTTCTGCTAACGATAGCAACTCTTTCCATTGTGCTTTTACGATTTCCCAATCAAAACTTTCTGCTTTTTTTCGTCCGTTTTGGGATAATTCTAGTACTTTGTCTGGTGAATTGATGAGCTTTTTAATATGAAAGATCATTTCTGACGCCCGATTGGGGTTGATTAAAATTCCTTCTTTTTCATCTTCGATTAAATACGGAATTCCGCCAACATTTGTAGAAATAATGGGCATTCCCAGTGCCATCGCTTCGATGAGACTTACAGGCGTATTATCAAAATTTGTAGTGTTGATAAAAATATTGTATTCCGCAGAAAGTTCAGTCCATTCTTTTTTGGTGAGTCTTCCTGTAAACGTGACATTTACTTGCAATTCTTTGGCGAGTTGTTGTGTTTTTTCAAAAGAATCATCTTTTCGTGGTCCCACCATGCACAGCGAAGCTTCTACTCCATTCTGACGCAATCCATGAACAACTTCTACAGCTAACTTCGGATTATAAATTTCCGCAAACGAACGTACCCAAAGTAACTTTGCCGTAATGATTGAACGTTCTTTACATGGATATTCTTGCAATTCTACATTGTTGGGAATATGTTGCACATTTGAATAGCCATAACGCTCAAAGACTGTTTTTAGAAATAATGATGGAGAAACGTTGACATGTGCATTCTTGAAAATGATTTCACTTTTTGCTTTGCTATGTTTCAGACGTTCTTCTAAATTTCCGCCATGCAATATTGGAATATACTTTATTTTTAGTGAAATACACAGTTTACTCACGTAATATGCGTACAAAAAATTAGTAGTACTGTAGGTATCAATTAGTACATAATCTAGCTTTTTTCGGTGTTTAAAAACCGTCCAAAGCATATCTAGCAAGCGGAGTATTTTATTTTGTTTGTTGGACGTCAGGCGAACTTCAAAACCTTCTTTTTGGAGCAATTTCCCCAAAGTTTCAATGGTGGTCGCTGTTTTTCCGTGACCAGAAATGATATTTCCAACATAGATAATCATACTTTTTTATGTAGATTGATTGTCATTCACTTGCGATGTTAGTTGCCTACTTTATACAAACGCCATTTTCCTCTTTTGATCACTGTTTCAAACTCAGGCAAATCAATATAAATTAACACATAATCTACGCCGTAATCACGCAAATATTGATTGGCTTCTTTTCCTGATAGTTTTTTAAATGCTTTGTAATCTGTATACCATTCCAAAAATCGTTTAGGATTGCCTTCAATAAGCATGTTAGCGCCTTTGCTATCTAATACTACAGAACGCCTTCCACCAGAACGACATACATCAGGCGCAAAAAGCAACGCATCTTTTGGCAATTTGGTACGAATATAGGTTAATACTTCATATAAATCTTCACTAGCTGTCCCATTTTGAATGTTTCCTAATGATAATGAATTTGGCATCACACGGCGAATGAGATCGTTGGAAACCAAAGGTACTTTGTCAAATATTGGATGTTTCGCAACGCAAAGTAATATCATAAAACCTGCAACTGCATATGGAAAAATACGCTTAAAAGCGTCATTTCTATATAAAATATCAATACTAAATAGTACAGAAAAGAACGCTGCTAAAATTACGAGTTTTTGCATGCGAACCAACTGAAACGACATACGAATATTAATTTCAAAAAGATGATTGACACTTGCCTCTACAAATGCAGCTACATTTGGCAATACGAGTAACAATGCACTAATTATGAGCACATATTTCAATCGCAGTTTATCTTTTTCTGTTCCTTTTCGGTAGGCAAACACTGCAAATGCTACTACAGCAAGTCCGTAAATAATAAATTTTGATTTGAACCATTCTTTCCAAAAAGTGGTGGTATCTATAAAATACGATGGAAATTTAATCGCAAATGCTTCTCTGTACAATGCAAGATCGTAATCTGCTTTTATCGGCACATTGACTGCGTAATTGATAAAAAATGGAAGCATTCCCAAAAAGACAAAGAAAATACACAAGAAATTATGCGCTCGAAAAATGTCTCGAAAGCTATTTTTTTCTAGATATGAATGTGTGAGTATGTATCCCAAAAAGATTAAAATTCCACTCAATCCAGTGATGGGATGAAAATTTAATAGTAAACCTATCGTAAAGGCTGCTACAAATAATTTTGAACGTTTGGAAAAATCTATCAATAAAAAAGGAAGTGGCAACAACGCATAATACACCACACGCGGCGTAACGGACCACAAATCAGAAATACCCCAATATTCTAACCCTGGCAACCAAATTGAACCGCGCAATAACAAAGAAACAAATACAGATGCCCAAAAATTATTGGTGATTTTAAACAGTAAAAAATACCACAACAGTCCAAATAAAATGTGGCAAATAAAGGTAACAATGTTGACTGCTTGCACATAATTACCATCTGTGAATTTGGCTAAAAATCGTAAGGTTTCTACATAAAAAGGAGTATAATATTTTACATTATCCAAGTCATTGGCAAATGTATCGTATGGATACAAGCTTGGATCATCCATTTTGAGACAGACAGGAATAATGTTGTGTAAATCTGAACTTAAATGAGTTTCATTTGAGGATACATTTCCTAAATAATACCCAAAAGCAATACAAAGGTTGAGAATAATTACGAAAAGGTGTTTGCGATTCATCACACAGATTTAGGAGCTTTTAAAATGTCAAATTGAATGGCTTGCAATAGCAATTGAAACCCTAAAATCAATGAAACTGTAATGAGCATAATGGTACCTGTCGGTGTAAATTGACCAATATTGCTGTAATATACCCAATTGTAAATTCCGAAGATGACTCCGAACAAAAACATCGGCAGTCCAAACAATAAATAAATGGACGCAATGTTGAAATCGTACACAAAATAACTTTTTATGATGCGTTTCCAGAAGGTTTTTGTCAATTTAGGAATAAAGATGAAGGGTATTTTCCATACTTTCATACTGG
>JBCCLS010000564.1:0-2977 GCA_039026835.1 Bacteroidota bacterium
AATATTCAATGACGCATTTTAAAGTTTATTTGGTATAAGATTTCTTTGGCCATGGGCTAAAGAAGGTGGAAGAATTTTTGCTAGGAGCAAACAATTAGCAGAAGAATATTACCAAGCTGAAATAATAAAAAAACAAAATGAAGCTAACAAATTTGCACAAGAAGCATCAAAAATAGCTGCTGAAAGAGATCTTAAGCTTCAAGAAAAGGTTAAATTAGTTAATGATGAGATCCAAAGAATTTTTTCAAATGAAAAATTACCTGATCCAGCTAAACAATTACAACTTGCTAATCTAATTGCTAACAATCCAGAAATAGCTCTACAATTGGATAAAATCCAACAAATGATGTCTAAATTAAAAGTTGTTAATTTTTCTAGATTTAATTTAGAAATTGAAAATGAATCAAGAAACATTAATAATAAAATTGATGAACCATAACTAATTAATACCCCATCTTTTGCTTTCTTGAAAATAAGAAAGTTTGTATTATTTTGTTAAAGTTTTTCAATCTTGTACTTTTGATTCAATGAATTCGAATGTATTACAAACTCCTATTGATTACCTAAAAGGTGTTGGACCCAACCGCGCCGATTTGTTGCGAAAGGAGTTAGGAATTCATACCTATCAGGATTTTATCAACCTGTTTCCCAATCGGTATATTGACAAAACTCGCTATTTTAAAGTCAGTGAATTGCAGCGAAATTCTTCTGAAGTCCAAGTTGTCGGAAAGATTATTCACATTAAAATGGTACAACAAAAACGCGGCAAACGATTGGTTGCTACGTTTACAGATGGAACCGGCGAAATGGAATTGGTGTGGTTTCGCGGTCACAAATGGATTAAAGACAGCTTAAAACTCAATACACCGTATGTTATTTTTGGAAAAACCAATTGGTTCAACGGACTTTTCTCCATGCCACATCCTGAGATGGAATTATTGCAAGAGCATGAAGCCAGCTTACGAACGGCCATGCAACCTGTGTATCCTTCCACAGAAAAACTAACAAATAAAGGCATTACGAACAGAGTTGTGAATAAGTTGATGCAACAACTTTTTGTAGAAGCACGGACGCAATTTTATGAAACCTTGCCTCCTACCATTCTCAACGAACTCAAATTGATTTCCAAAAGTGAAGCGTTGTTTAATGTACATTTTCCAAAAAGTCAAGAATTACTCGCCAAAGCACAATATCGACTCAAATTTGAAGAGCTTTTTTACATTCAAGTACAACTTATCACCAAAAACCTCATCCATAAAAGTAAAATAAAAGGGTTTCCATTTGATCAAGTAGGCGATTATTTTAATGACTTCTATAAAAATCATTTGCCATTCGACTTGACCAACGCACAAAAACGGGTAATCAAAGAAATTCGAAACGATTTGGGCAGCAACGCTCAAATGAATCGACTGCTACAAGGTGATGTAGGTTCAGGAAAGACAATTGTCGCGCTTATGTCTATGTTACTAGCGATTGATAATGAGTTTCAAGCCTGTATTATGGCGCCCACGGAGATTTTAGCCATTCAGCACTACAACGGCATACAAGAGTTGGTCGCACCTTTGGGATTGAATGTGAAATTATTGACAGGTTCGACAAAAACTAAAGACCGACGCGTGATTCATGAAATGCTGGAAGATGGTTCGTTACACATTCTTATTGGAACGCATGCACTGTTGGAAGATAAAGTACAATTCAAAAATTTAGGATTGGCAATTATTGACGAACAACATCGCTTTGGGGTAGCACAACGTGCCAAATTATGGAAGAAAAATTCTTTTCCGCCGCATATTTTGGTTATGACAGCCACGCCCATTCCACGAACGTTGGCGATGAGTTTGTATGGTGATTTGGATGTGTCTGTGATTGACGAATTGCCTCCTGGCAGAAAAGCTATCAAAACGGTACATCGCTATGATAGCAATCGTTTGAAAGTCTTTAAATTTATTCGTGATGAAATCACCAAAGGACGACAAATTTACATCGTGTATCCGCTTATCCAAGAATCCGAACAACTAGATTATAAGGATTTAATGGACGGTTATGAAAGTGTTGCACGCGAATTTCCTATGCCAAATTATCAAATTTCCATTGTACACGGAAAGATGAAACCTGCTGACAAAGATTTTGAAATGAATCGGTTTATTCGTGGAGAAACGCAAATCATGGTAGCTACCACTGTGATTGAAGTTGGTGTCAATGTACCCAATGCTTCTGTGATGATTATTGAAAGTGCGGAACGGTTTGGACTTTCGCAATTGCATCAGTTACGCGGTCGTGTGGGTCGTGGTGCAGAACAGAGTTTTTGCATTCTTATGACAAGTCACAAATTAAGTGCTGATGGAAAAACACGTCTAGAAACTATGGTGCGTACCAGTGACGGATTTGAAATTGCAGAAGTCGATCTTAAACTTCGCGGTCCTGGAAACATTATGGGAACGCAACAAAGTGGCGTATTAAACTTAAAAATTGCAGATATCGTGAAAGACAATGATATTTTAAAAACTGCACGGTATTACGCACAAAAGATTCTCAAATCCGATCCAAATTTAGCGTTGGAAGAACACCAAGCTGTTCGTTACACATATGCGCAGTTGGTAAAGCATAAGAACATTTGGAATTATATTAGTTAGACTCGTTCCCGCGTAGGCGGGAATCTTTTAGATCGCTTTCGCTGTTAGATACTAGACCGCTTCGCTCTTAGACTTTTTCTCTTGTAGTTATTGGACTTGTTGAAATGTGAGCGGGAATTTTTTAGACTTGCTTTGCTATTGGATGCGCTTTATTCCTAGAAAATTAGATACGTTTATGTTTTGAAACTAAAAATAGAAAGACTAGCTACACAAAAAAGCAACCAAAAAAATCGTACATTTAAAACAGTCTTAAAAATATAAATCAACATTATACATTATGAAATTAGGTGCATTTTCGGTGAGTCTTTCCGTAAAAGACATTCACGTTTCCAAAGCTTTTTATG
>JBCCLS010000565.1:0-2964 GCA_039026835.1 Bacteroidota bacterium
CACAAATCATATGCTAAAAGATACAAAATGTAATCTTTTTTCTATAAAAAATTGAGACTTATTTTATTTTACAAAAGAGTATTAGTGTAACATTAGAAGGAAAATTACATCATAAATACACCAAAGATAATTACTTAAAAGTTTTGCAGTTCGTTTGTTGTGAGTTGGTCGCTTTGCTCCGTTGTGGGTTCATATGAAACCTTATTTTTTATTTCAAAATATAAACTTCTATTATGTCAATTTGTTAATGCGTTAATGCGCTATTTGAATTAACAAGCTCTTTAATATACTATTATTAGAAGGAATCATAGTGAAGAGGTATCTGTTTATTGTAGAACATATCTGCTATTGGAAGTAACAGATTGCTTCACTTTGTTCGCAATGACGTTTCAAATGCACAAAAAACAAATTAACAAATCCACAAATCCACCCAAAAACCTACTTCAAAACTTCATCCAAAGCTTCAAAATACGGAGGAAACGATATTAAATTATTATGTTCACCATTTTCAATAGTGTAGAATTTTTTGGCACTACTCCCCGACTTTTTATAGAGTATTTGCCCGTGTTCATACGGAACAACAGCATCTTCTGTTCCATGAATGATATGCGTTGGCATGGTAATTTTTTCAATATTTTGTTCGTTTTGAAACGGAAAACGCAACAACCACTGAAGCGGTAAAAACCAAAAACGTCTTTTTCCAATAGCAATGACACTTGTAAAAGTAGATTCTAACAATAATTGTTTCGCAGTTCGTTGGGTTGCCGTATATGTTGCAAAAGCGCCGCCAAGTGAGCGACCAAAAATGGTAATATCTTCTGCTGAGAATTTTGTTTTTGCATAATCATAAAACAAAAGTGCATCGGACAACATAGGTTTAAAACTACGCTTTCCAACACTTTTCCCATAACCGCGATAGTCCATAATGACAACATCATAGTTGTATTTTTTAGACAAGGTTTCTGCCCAAACGCCCCAATAGTCAAGTGTTCTGGCATTTCCATGAAAATATAACAATACACCTTTTGGGTTTTCTTGCTGATAATGCAATCCGTGCAATACAGCACCGTCAGACGCTTTTAAATACAATTCTTCAAAAGGAATAGACGATGTAAAAATGTGGTCTTGTGGTAAGACTTCGCTGCGGAATATTATTTTTTCTTGAAAAGCTGCTAACATACAAATGAGCAACAAATATACGGCAATGAGCCCAATAGCAATGCGTTTGAGGATTTTCATTTACGCTTTTTTTCTTCTAAAGTTTAAACTCGAGTTTTTCGGATCAATTTCTTTGGGCAATTCTGAGTGTAAAATTTCTTCCAAAAAACGATGGTATTGCGGAAAAGTGTGCAAATTATTGTGTCCACCATCAATCACAGGATACAAACGCGCCCATTTGGGATTGATTTTCGAAAGTTTTACACTGGTTTTGAAGGGAATTAACTTATCACTCGTACCATGAATAATTTTAATCGGACATTTTACATATTCAATCCAACGATAGGTTTTTACTGGAAATCGCAAAATGAGCGACATCGGCATGATGGGCAAAAAGCGTTTGGTAATATGTTTGACACTATAATACGGTGCGTCCAAAATGAGCAAACGCGGATTGTTATTAGAAGCCAATTTTGTGGCAAATCCAGAGCCTAATGATCTTCCATATAATGTAATATACTGCTCGTCTACTTGTTCCTTTAAACGATCGTACACATATTGTAAATCGCGTTTTATACCAGCTTCCGTGCGTTTTCCGGTACTTTTTCCATAACCGCGATAATCTACCATCAATACATCAAATCCGTGACGTGTAAAGTCAATAGCGAACTTTCCCCAACCTTTGATGCTTCTAGAATTTCCTTTTAAATACAACACCACACCTTTGGGGTGACGGACTTTAAAGTGGATTCCGTTGATATTTACGCCAGGATCGACTTCGATATTGTATTCGTCAAAAATTTGGTTTTCGTAATTAAACTCAAAGTCACTAGGTAATTTTTCGGCTTTGAAGATAAATCGTTCTTGTAAAAAATACAGCACTACATTGGCTATGATGTAGCCAATAATAAAAATTACAATTCCTAGTGCCCAATATGACATGCGTATGTTTGATTTTTAAAGTATTAAGATAGGAAAAGTTTGGCAATATGTATAAAAGCATGTAAAGCATTGACATGAAACGAATTTCACATCAATGCTTACCTCAATAAATCAACGCATTATAAGTTGAATTTAGCAACGTACTCTGGTCATACGAATTGTCTCTCGATCTGGATCCCAAGTTTTCAACGTGCTATCATTGGTATGGCAATCGTCTGGATGTTTTATAGAATAACACTCAGTGTTCATCGTAATGCCACAATTATTCGTCTGAGAAGGCAATCCATCCGATACATCCGAAGTATCTGGATCGCCGCCACCATCGGTCGTATTTCCACCCAACAACTGGTGTGTAATACGCAACGATGCAATTTTTCGTTTTTTCAATTTTAATTTCATACAATATAATTTTTAGTGAGATTAGCATCGCCAATCTTTCGGAATTATTATTTTAATTTCATACCCTAAAGTAACGGCGAAACTCAGTGTTTACATAGCATCCGCATTGCGTATTTATAAATCCTCAATCATCTTTTGCAGTTTGACTCAGTTTTTTGAGGTATTGTGAAGGATAAATGCCTGTTTGCTGTTTAAAGGCTCTTGAAAATGTTTCTTGTCGTTTAAATCCGAATTCTTCCGCAATGCCTTGAATAGTGTAGGAACGTAATTTTACATCGCTTTTTAATTTCAATAAGGCTTTGTTGATTCGCAGCTCATTTAAATAAGCATTGAATGTTTTTCCTTTGTATGTATTGATCACTTTGGAAAGATAAGTTGTGTTGGAATTTAATTTTTCTGCCACATAAATTAAGGTACAACCTTGTACCAAATACTCGTCTTTTTCTTCAAACGCATCTAATTTGG
>JBCCLS010000566.1:0-2963 GCA_039026835.1 Bacteroidota bacterium
CGCTGGACACGGATTCCTAAATTAATTTTGATGGTAATCTATTTGTACGCAATGCAAATTATGATCATATTGACATTGAGTCATTATCCTGCGGAAATTGATTTTTCAACGATTACAATATATATTGCACATAATGAAAAAGAATTGCTTGCAACAGCGCTGTTTTTAATTCTTTCATTGTTACTAAATTATAGTGCCAAAAAAGCGAAGCGTATGAAAGTTGTAAGCTAATGGAAGATTTCGCAAAATAGACTTTTTGTGTTGCATTAAACAAACATTACATGAAGTCGAATCGCAATTTTATTCCTCTTTAAAAAAAGACTAATTTTACAGCTTTATTCTTAATAAAATTGTAGCAACTTGAACATTTCCAAACAAAAAGCATCAAATGTAATTCCAATAGTTATTCTCAATGGGTTTCTAGGTTCTGGAAAAACTACCTTATTTCGAAATCTTCTGAATCAGTCGAGCAGGAAAAATATTCCTGTATGTGCGGTTGTGAACGACATGAGTGAACTTGATGTAGATGGCGAGCTCATTGCAAGTACGGAAGTTGTGGAAGAAAATGATTTTATGTTGGAATCGATTCATTCTTGTGTATTGAGTAGCAAGAAAGGACTGGAAAAACTAGAGCAAGCACTGAAAAAGTTGTTGTCTACCCAACATCCGGATTTAATTATTATTGAAACTTCTGGGAGCTGCCATCCGATGCCATTGATTGAATTCTTTCAGAAGCAATCGCATTTGAAACTCACAGGCGTATTGGCATTGGTAGATAGTTTGATGCTAGCGCATGATTATAACTATGGTGAACAACTAGTTCCAAAAATGCAGCATAATTTGCAACATCAAAAGCGAGATATGATCAACTTGTTGGTAGAACAAATTATGTTTTGCAGCCATTTGATTTTAACCAAAGCAGATCGTATCCCGCAAGAAAAGCTTCCTGAGATTGCAAAATTTATGCAACCGATCAATCCATTTGTGACGATTCTTTCAGTATTATTTGGACAACTGCCTTTGGAACATTTGCTAGAAATGCCTGCATACGATTTTCATAGAGTTGCACAATTAATGAATGAACTCAAACCAACCCTAGAAGCTGAATCGGAAGGTGATCGTCCATACAATATGGCAACACGAGTGATTAAAGATGATCGCCCTTTTCATCCGAAGCGTTTGTGGGATGTGTGTCATACCTATCTCGATCAGGGAATTTACAGAAGTAAAGGCTTTTTTTGGCTAGCGACTCGCAATAAAATGTCACTTCTTTGGAATCAAGCAGCAGGAAGTATTAATTTGGAATTGATTGGTTATTGGCGTGCTGGTATTGTAGAAGAAAGTGACAACGGACTACTGCAACACGAAATTGAAGCACTCAAAGAAAAACTCGCCAAAGAATCGGGTCGTTTTGGAGATCGTCATTGTCATTTAACGGTTATTGGCGACAAAGCACAAGTCGATCGATTTACCGAAGCACTGAAAACCTGTTTCCTCACCGAAGAAGAACTCAACTATTGGGAATACGGCGGCGAATTTCCAGATCCTTGGCCGAAGAATATTGTAAAATTAGGAGAGTAAGCAGTCAATCTTTCTTAATTACTGTCTAATGAATTTTGAGATAATATTTGTATTTTCAGCTACTAATCTCAAAATAGAATGATTTATATGAGAACATTTGTTGGAATCCTCTTTTTACTATTCAGTTTTACAGTTATCGGACAAACCAAGCAACAACTCACAACCGCCTTAGCAAATATTGACACGCGAGGAAAAGCGGAAACATTGATCAAAGATCATCCTAACTGGGATATAGCAGTTGTTAAATATGGTTCCTATGACGAGGAAACTCCTAAAAAACTACTGAAATTACAAGAAGGACAATCTGAAATCATTCGTTCAGAAACAGATACGTATCACTACAAATTGCTTGACACATGGAATGAAACTGAATTCAGAGTGAGTTATATTCATTTCAATGGAAGAGCATTACAAAAAACACAAATTGATTCGTTACGCTCTTTGATCATTGACGCTTATAAAAAAAGAACGCCGTTTGAAACTTTGGTAGCAACTTACAATATGGATTCCAACCCAAACAAAGGTGATTTAGGTTGGTTCAAACCCGGTGTTATGGTTCCTGAATTTGAAAAAGCGGTCAGAAAGCACAAAAAAGACGCTATTTTCACAGTAGATGTCGACAATCGAAAATGGTACTTTGTGGTGCTAAAAACCCATGCAAATCGTGTGGTGAATTATCGTCAGTTTGTGAAGGTGAAGGAGCGGTGAAGACGATTAATATTATATCGTAAATTGTTAAGAGATTTTATTTTAAAATCACAGACAACCTTAAAATTAAATTAAAAATACAGCATCATCCATCACTAAATACAAAATTTTATAAAATTCAATTACGTAAAATAATTGCGTAACTTGAAAATAAATTTGTCAAAAAAAGAAGATGAAACTCATTCAAGAAAGTGTTTTTCTAACAGAAATAATTTTCCAAGCAGATCTTGTATTACATTCGTATGAACGATTAAAAAAATCAGTTGATGAATCTGATAATCTCGGAACTTGGTCAGCTATTCAATCCATTCTTATATCATCAGGTAATATTTCTAAAATTCTTTGGCCAAAAAGAAAATATAAAGAAAGAGGAGAAGAACTTAGAAAACTATTAAATATTGATTCTAAGTGTATCTTAAAAAGTAGAAAGTTTCGAAACAAATTTGAGCACTATGATGATTTTATAGATGATTATTTTAAAAACAAGACTAGTTACTCGTATACGGACTTTGTAATGAATCCATCTTTACAATTATCTGGACGCTCATGTCACAGAGGATATAATACGTATAATAATACACTTCTCATTCATGGAGAAATGCTAGACTTAAATGAAATTCTTGAAACAGTAAAGAACGTAAGATTAAAGTGTAAAAGTTTATTTTTTTAAATAG
>JBCCLS010000567.1:0-2931 GCA_039026835.1 Bacteroidota bacterium
AAAATTGTGTATGCGTCCAGTGGTTTTTCGAAAGATGAATTTGATGATATGGTAGCGTTGTTACACACACTTTTACCATTTTTAATTATATAATTTCGGGGAATGTACATGGTTGCAAAGTGATTGTAAATTGCTTTTGACGCATCGGGATGCATTTGAAAAGTAGTTTTAAAATCTTTTTGAAATTTTTGCACTTTTGCCAAATCATCGCCGCGTCCAAATGCCATCATCACAAAGTTTTCACGGTTTTTGTACTGTTGCCAAACATCTTTTTCCAAAAAAGGCATTTCGCGTTTGCACGGACCACACCAATTAGCAAAAAAGTTAATCAATACGACTTTGTCTTTGTAATCGGCAAGCTTAATTTTTTGGTCATTTTCAACCGTAAAAATCCAATTTGTAACATCGTGTCCTTTCTTAACAATGTCACCTTTTTGGGCGTTCGTGACACAAAGAAATAGGCAGAAAATAATGGTAGTGAAAGATTGTAGGTATATTTTCATCTTGTCAGGTTTTAATGTGTACTTCAAGATAAAAAAATATTTTCAAATGTTACATCGTAAACATATCTTATAAACAGGTTTTTAGCGTTTTAGCGCTCGTAAAATAGATACGATTGCTACAATATTGTTGGTTACCATTAGAAGAGTTACGCTTCTGCAGGCTCAAAAATTTCGCTCAGGATTCCTTTGTAATGCGATTTAGACATTTCCATAGCTTGCGCCATTTCAGCGATTAAATCCAATTCAGAATCGTCAATGTGACCATCTGCAGCAGCGACAGACAACGCACATTTTATTACTGTTTCTTTTCCGTGCTCGTTCAGTGAAGAAGCTACACCTTTTAAATAGGTTGTTACATCTTCATTTTCTCGTTGCACTTGTGTAATATACGCATCGAGTTGTGCCATGTTAAGGTCGTTGGTACCAAACTTGTTGATGATTTTCAACACTTGGTCTTTTTCATTCGGATCAATTTCTCCATCTGCCAACATGACCAACACCATAGAATGTCGGATCGCTTTTTCATAATGAGCCATGAATTGATCTTCTGATGCATTGTTGTAATCAAGCACTCTGGGAATAAAAGTTCCTTTGCAAACTCCGCATTCAACATATTCGCCAGCACTTCCTAGCGGAATTAACGGAATAAAATAAAGAGTAAAGAATTTTGTGACTTTTCGATGTCTGAACGGTTTGCTTTGTTCGCATTGAGGGCAGTGAAAATTTCCTGATTTGATGGTGGATTTTACGCCTCTAGTTCCAAAAATAATCATTTGTGTAGTTTTCTGTAGTTATTAGTTGTTAATTGTAAGTTTCTGTACTCAATATACAATAATTTTTGAATTGATTTTTTGAGTTGAATTACCAAACGTAAGATTAATTTTGAAAATTTTTGTAAGTAATTGTGAGTGAATGATTTACTGATAATAACTACCGAACCATGCACACAGAATTTACATTGCCTTTGTCGTCGTACTCTTTGACAGGATTATTTGGATCGAGCATCCATTCGTTGTCCACAATAAATTTATACTGATGTTTGCCACCAGAAAGCAGCACAGAAATCTCCCAGCCATCATCGGTTGGTGCCATACACAAACCATCTTCTGACCAATCATTAAATGTACCTGAAAGCATTACTTTTTTGGCGTTTTTATGTCCTAAAAGCATAAAAGTGTAATACGATTTGACTTCTATGACAGAGTTGAAATGATTAAATTCATTTCGTTTTTTGTTAGGATTGGCTTCATCTTCAATCCAAATTTTATCTACAATAAACTTATATTCGTGAATGCCAGGCTTCAATTGTAACGTCAAATGCCAGCCATCATCCGCTTTTTTCATTTCAAATAATTCTTCATTCCATTTATTAAACGAACCGCTTAAAATTACTTTTTCTGCCTTTTGGTAGCCTTTTAAGAAGAATTTGGTGTTGCCGTCTTCCGAAACGTACGCTGTATACATTTTTAAATTGAATACATGTAAATCTTTTCCTTTTCTATTTTTGGCTTCTGATACATTTTCCACATCACCTTCGGGTTCTGCCCAGTATTGCTGATTGATTACAAACTTGAATTCCCAAGAAAATTCATCGTCAAAATCTGCTAACTTTTTGCAGAATTCGTAGCGATTCTGATCAATTTTGGTCATAATCCACTGATCTTCTCCCCAATTATTGAATTCGCCTGCCACAGCAATCATTTCAATTGCCAAACTTTTATCGTCAATAGATTTTCGATGTTGTAGCAATCCGTGTGTGACTTGTTTGTAGTCACGTTTGTCAAACATAAATACAACTTCATCGCCTTCAATGCGGTAGCCTTGCGGTTTTTTTTGTGCAAACAGACTCACTGAAATACTCAAGCAAAGCAGTATTATGATATGTTTTACAAATTGATTCACGGACTAAATATAGGTGATTTAATGAAATATAACTTTTCTTTTTTATAATTAATAATGGTACGCTTGTATTTTAAAAATTCAAATCCCAACACGCCATCAACCGAAGTGCCATAGGCTTCTCGCATTTTGCGAAGATTGGTAACAATCGTATACATAGGACCTACGCCAATGTGTTTGTTCAATCGGAAATCATACAATTTTCCTGCCAATACTTTAATTTTCTTATTGCCAGCGCCAACCATCGCTAAATGTCGCATCGGACGAAATTTTTCAAAAATCTTTTTGTGACTGTTTTTATTCAGTTGATTGAATTCGGCGCCTGTATCTAAGGCAAAACGTACTTTCTTGCTATTCACAAAGCCGGAAACGACAATTGTATGTTTTCTCAATTCAAAATCCAAGGTATCTGCAATTTCTTCCGCATAGACTTTTGTATCGAGTTTATTGCCGTGTTTATCTACGCGTGCTAGTGTAATTTGATTTAAATACAGGTCGATGAAAATTTCGTAATCTTTTAAAATATTAT
>JBCCLS010000568.1:0-2930 GCA_039026835.1 Bacteroidota bacterium
AAGGTTTTCCTTTTTTACCGTGTCTCTGTAATCTAATTTTAACAGGCATAAAAAATTAATTTGTGAGGTTCACGACCTCTGTTATTAATGAGGCTGCAAAAATACTATAATTTCTGAAACACAAGGAATTAAAACCACTTTTTTTGGTATTCCCGCACATTTTTGTGCGGTCGTGTCTTCGCTAGTCGCTTTTTTAGCCATAAAAGTAGTGAATAACTTTACAATGAGAAATCATTTTTGTGGCTAAAAAGAGCTCCAACATGCCGCTCAACCACTAATACAGTGTTGATAACTCCCTATCAAAATCAAGAAATAAATTTGTAATTTTACGTGTTCTAATTTCCTCTTATAAAAGCATTTTATGTACTTAATATTTGATACCGAAACCACAGGGTTGCCAAAACGTTGGGACGCACCTATTTCTGACACGGACAACTGGCCACGATGTATACAAATCGCTTGGCAATTGCACGATGAATTGGGAAATCTCATCGAACATCAAGATTATTTGGTACAACCTGACGGTTTCAATATTCCGTATGATGCTGAGAAAATTCACGGAATTTCTACCGAATTGGCAGCCGAACAAGGAATCACGTTGCAAGAAGTGCTGGCAAAATTTAACATTGCCTTGTCCAAAGCAAAATTTATTGTCGGACAAAATGTAGGTTTTGATGTCAATATTATGGGTGCAGAATTCTATCGCGAAAATGTTGTTAACAATTTACAGGAATTACCTGTTTTAGACACATGTACGGAAGACACGGCGAATCTTTGTAAACTTCCAGGTGGACGAGGCGGAAGATTCAAATTACCAACACTAACAGAATTACACAATCATCTTTTCGGCATCGGATTTGGGGAAGCACACAACGCCACTGCCGATGTGGAAGCAACTACACGCTGTTTCTTAGAACTCATCCGAAGAAAAGAATATACCATTGAGCAATTGGATGTAACACCAGACTACTTCCAACGTTTCTCGGAAAACAATCCGAAACCTATCGAAATGGTCGGATTGAAACATATCAATCTCAAAGCCGCTTCTGAGAAAATCCGCGAACGTTTGGCGGCAACACAACCAAGCGACGGAATTTCCAAACAAGAAATTGCGGAAAATCTTGAAGTACTCAAAAACGCTCAATTTGCACACTTACACAATCATTCACAATTCTCCGTATTACAGTCTACTTCCAGTATTGGCGATTTGGTAAAAGCAGCAGGCAAATACAATATGCAAGCAGTCGCCATCACCGATCATGCAAACATGATGGGCGCATTTCACTTTGTAAAAGAGGTGAGTGGCTACAACAAAGGCATCAAAGCAAAAATTGCGGAAGCTCAAGAAAATGGAGAAGAAACCAATCTGCAATTACTAAAACCAATTGTAGGTTGCGAATTTTTTGTCTGTGAAAAACACGAAGACAAAACTCGAAAAGACAACGGTTATCAAATTGTTCTTTTAGCCAAAAACAAAAACGGCTATCACAATCTGGCAAAAATGTCGTCCATCGCTTATACCAAAGGATTTTACTATGTGCCACGAATCGATAAAAAAGTCATTGAGCAATACAAGGAAGACATCATCGTACTCACCGGAAACTTATACGGAGAAGTACCAAACAAAGTCCTCAACTTAGGAGAAAATCAGGCAGAAGAGGCTTTACTTTGGTGGAAAAAAACTTTCCAAGACGATTTATATTTGGAAATCATGCGACACAATCAGGAAGATGAAGATCGCGTAAATGAAGTATTGATAAAACTTGCCAAAAAGCACGACATTCAACTTGTTGCCACAAATAATACCTATTACATCTCTCAAGAAGATGCTACTGCGCACGATGTATTGTTGTGTGTAAAAGATGGTGAAAAACAAGCCACACCAATTGGCCGTGGCCGTGGGTATCGTTATGGTTTGCCAAATCAGGAATACTTTTTCAAGTCGTCAGACGAAATGAAAACCTTGTTCAAAGATGTTCCAAGTGCAATTCTCTCCATCCAAGAAATTATAGACAAAGTAGAACCTTTTGAGCTTGCGCGTGATGTATTATTGCCCGCGTTTGACATTCCAGAAGAATTCCAGTTTGAAGAAGATACAATGGACGGTGGAAAGCGTGGCGAAAACAAATATTTACGTCATTTAACTTATGAAGGTGCTAAAAAACGCTATGGAGAAATCACAGATGCAATTAGAGAACGACTCGATTTTGAATTGGCAACAATTGAAAATACAGGATATCCAGGGTACTTCTTAATTGTAGAGGATTTTATCCGTGAAGCGCGAAACATGGACGTTTCGGTTGGGCCAGGTCGTGGGTCGGCAGCCGGTTCGGTAGTGGCGTATTGTTTGTGGATTACGAATATTGATCCGATAAAGTATGATCTACTTTTTGAGCGTTTCTTAAATCCTGATCGTATCTCCATGCCCGATATTGATATTGACTTTGACGATGAAGGTCGCGGTCGCGTGATGCAATACGTAATTGATAAATATGGTGAAAATCAAGTAGCACAAATCATTACTTATGGTACAATGGCAGCCAAATCGTCCATTCGTGATACGGCGCGTGTGCTCGATTTGCCTTTAAACGAAGCAGACCGAATTGCCAAACTGATTCCGAATACCAAACTAGCAAAGATTTTTGGAAAATCAGAAACAGAACTTAAGCAAAAATTTAGAGCAGAGGAAGTTGTTCAAATCAACGAACTTTTAAATCTTTCCGAAGAAGAAGGATTGGAAGCAGAAACCATCAACATGGCGCGTGTGTTAGAAGGTTCGGTACGAAATACGGGAATTCATGCCTGTGGAGTCATCATTACACCAGACGATATTACCAAATTCGTTCCTGTAGCGTTGGCAAAAGATTCTGACATGTACTGTACACAGTTTGACAACTCGGTAGTGGAAAGTGCGGGTCTGTTGAAAATGG
>JBCCLS010000569.1:0-2928 GCA_039026835.1 Bacteroidota bacterium
AATTATAGTAATCCTGCTTTTGATATTTTGTGTGAGAAAATATATTATTTTGGGTCTAAAATGGCATCAATACGTTCTACAGCATCTCTTAAGTGAATTTTACTCATAGAATTGCTAGTACGTCCAATGGAATTTCTAATGTTTCTCTTTAACGTATTTAACTCAGCTCTTACAACTGCACGCAAATCTGACTGACTTGTATTTAATGGAGTGAATTTTACATAATCACTATTAAATCGTGGTCTGCGTGGGCTTTTAGCCGTCATTAGGTATGCCAAACGATCAATATATGCTCTTTGTAAATTACGGCGATATGTATCAATGGTTTTTCCAGAACGTAATTCTGTCCAAACACCGTTACGCAAATCACGCATCATATCTAAAATTTTATAAGCTTCATTTCCATTCAACGCTTCATTTTCCATAACACGCGCCATTCTGCCTAAGCTTAAAATTCTATTCAAGTTACGCACTTGCATTGCTCTAATACGTTCTACTACTCCTGAATAGTTGGTTTTGTTGAAGATTTCGTCATCCAACAACCACATTGGCGTATTGAACAATTGTTCATTTATAAATTCTAATGCTCTTTTTTGATTTTCTTTGTCAACATGCTCATACACTGCACCTTCTTGATCGTAGGTTTTGTAATTTTCATACACACCTCCAATATTAGAAGAAACATGTCCCATGTAACGGTTGAACTGACTCAACACCTGACCGTACATTTCGTCTAAATCATCATAGTTTTTCCCGTCTTCCGCTGTCCAATCAATCAAATTTGGAACAATTCGTTTTAAGTTTTTAATTCCGTAGAAACTAGCTTTTACGGCATCATCGCCAATATCTTCTGTTTGCGAACTTGGATCAACCACATCGCCTGCTTGCTGATGACCAAATCTGTACATAGGATCGCCTGCTTTTTCAAGAATCCAACTATCAAGTATTTTCTTTTCATCTTTTCCAGTCTTGGCCTCTAAAATTGGACGGTATCCCCAATTAATCGAGTGCTTGTCATACGGTCCTATTTCTGGCATCAATGCTACACCTTCGTCTCCTGGCTGCGCTACATAATTAAAACGTGCATAGTCCATTATTGATGGTGCTGTTCCATATTTTTGAGTAAAGGCAGCATCACGCAGTTTTTCTACAGGATACGCGGCACTACTTCCCATATTGTGAGGTAATCCTAATGTATGACCAACTTCATGTGAAGAAACGAAGCGAATTAGGCGTCCCATAATTTCTGTTTTGAACTCTACGTCGCGTGCATCAGGATTGATGGCTGCCGTTTGAATAAAGAACCAATTTCGCAACAAACTCATTACGTTGTGGTACCAGTTGATATCACTTTCTAGAATTTCGCCACTTCTCGGGTCACTTACGTGTGGACCGTTTGCATTTGGAATTGGAGAAGCCAAATAACGAACTACAGAATAACGTACATCTTCTGGACTCCAATCTGGATCCTCTTCTTTAGTAGGCGGATCTTTTGCGATAATTGCATCTTTGAATCCTGCAGCTTCAAAAGCTACTTGCCAATCTTCGATTCCTTGTTTGATATAAGGTTTCCACTCTTCTGGAGTCGCTCTGTCTACATAATAGACAATTTGTTTTTTAGGAACAACGAGCTCACCTCTTTTAAACTTTTCAATATCTTCATCGCGTACTTCCAATCGCCAACGATCAAGAAATGTGACGCGCTTACTCTTTTGGGCTTTCAATCCATAATCAACCTGACTACTTGTAAACCAACCAACACGTTCATCAAAATAACGTCTTTTCATTGGCTTTTTTGGCAATAAAATCATAGAATTGCTCATTTCTACAGAAATAGAACCTACGCTACCATTAGAAGGTGGCGAACTCGCATTGTATGTTTTTATGTGTCTTGCTTCAATGTTTAACGGATAACTTTTTAATTTGTCGATATATGATCGAGAAGCATCTAAACGTGTAATTTTGTATTGTCTTCTTCTAAATTGAGGAATTCCCAGTGCTTTTACATCTTTTGTGAATAATGGCGTTGCGTCAATTACGGTATTTAGTGAATCTTTACTGAATGCTTTAATTGGAAACGCGTATAAGATGGGCTCAAAATTAGAATTCACAACAGCTTCATATACAGGAAGAGAATCTGCAGCAACAACACTGTGAGAAACAACTCTTAACAATACTTGCTTTTTATTTTTTTCCCAACGAAGTACTTGTGTATTTTGTTTTCCACCTCCAAAACCGAGTCCTGAAGCTGTTTTTGCAATTCGTGTTACCATTAACATTTCTCTATTAAACAGAGAATCTGGGATTTCATAAAAGTACTTATCATTTACTTCGTGAACAGTGAATAATCCTTCATCACTTTTCGCTTCTTTCGTGATAACTTTGCTATACGGTTGGATGCCTCCTTTTTTAGGTTTTTTCTTGGGTTTTGCTGAAGCAACAGATGCTTTTTTATTAGTGGCTGCTTTTTTGGTTGTTGAACAGGAAGTCACAACAATTAACAACATCCCAAGCAAAAACAATGGTATTTTTTTTAACATAGCCTGATTAATTAGTTAAGGGTATGAAATTACTAATAAGACGAGACTAATGGACTATATAAGCACTACTTTAAGATATCTTTAACTAGAATTTAAGATTTAAAAATCCTCAATAATTCTTTGAAATCATTGTCAAAATAAGAATAAGATAGTATTTAGTGTAAAAGAATACTAAAAATTCGCAAAACATAAGAAACTTAACAGATAGGAAGGTAAATTTTTTCAATAAAAAAACACGAACCAATATACATACTGATTCGTGTTTTCTCCACCTTACTTCGGAACAAAAATTACTTTTTGTCATCAACTATAAAAGGTGTCTTTCCATTAGTAATAATTACTTTGGCATTTGAAGAATTACTTAGTTTTTCGAAAGCTTCAATAGCTC
>JBCCLS010000570.1:0-2917 GCA_039026835.1 Bacteroidota bacterium
ACTTATTAGACTTGTTCCCGCTTAGGCGTGAGTCGCTTTTAATCGCTTTCGCTCAATTCAATGATTTAAAAATTCAACGATTCAAGGTTTTTTAAATGCTGAAATATCGTAGCTAAACTTTTCTGTTTAATTATAGATTGATTGCTTGTAAGTGTTGGAATTGATTTGTGCTTTAACCAAATTCGCTTTTAAATTTTCTGTGTCACATTGAGCGCAGTCGAAATGTGGATTGGAAACAATTAACCACTTGTCCTGATCAAGACAAAAACAACCAACACCTAAAAGCAAAGCGTCCCAAAACCTAAAACCTGACAACTTCCCCATCTTCCGGAAGATACACCTTTTCCAAAAGTCCTTCTTGTTGCAAGCGTTCGCGTAAGCCTTTTCGTGTGGTGGGACAATGATTAATGGCTTCTAAATGATTGGCATAAACTTTATGTGGTGCATTTTTGACAAATGTTACAATGTCGTCTATGCGCATGAGCAAAGGTTGAAACAAATCAAATTGGGCACTGCCAGCTGCCACCACTGAAATAGCAGGATTGTAGGATGTAAGCACATTTGCCACTGCATCTGTATAAATAGTGTCTGAACTAATATAAATCGAGGGAACGTTTGGCAATGTTATGTAAAAACCCATCACATTTCCCATAGGTTTGGTAATATACCCATAACCATGTCGGGCAGGAATTCCTTCTATCTGTCCGCCCAAAAATGAAACTCGTTGGTTGTAGTGAAGCGAATTGGCAATCTGCAATCCTTTTTTTTGCAAGACTTCGGCATCTTTATGACTACAAGTAACAGGAATGTTATTTTCTTTTAAAAAAGCAATACCCACTTTGTCTAAATGATCAGCATGTTGATGTGTAATTAAGCAATGCGTGACTTTTTCTAGGATTTCTCTACTCGCTTCCGGAAACGGAACTGTGGGATTTCTTCGGGCTTTCATTCGTAAAAAAACAAAAGGTGGCAACGTACCTTGATCGCCCAACATCGGATCGACTAGAATGACTTCTGTGGCAGTTTCGATGATAAAAGTAGCGTTTCGAATGTGATGAAT
This sequence comes from Bacteroidota bacterium, assembly GCA_039026835.1. Lineage (GTDB taxonomy): Bacteria > Bacteroidota > Bacteroidia > Flavobacteriales > Flavobacteriaceae > Kordia. The sequence goes on from JBCCLS010000570.1 coordinate 1,061, forward strand.
GTTCAACATGATTGTATAATTTTCTCAATACAAAGAAACCACATCTTACGTATATTCTTATTGATTCAAATCAAGAAATACGCTTTCGGATGCGACTCAATGTTTCTGGCGTAATATTTAAATACGAAGCAATATGATATTGCGGTATTTTTTGCAGCCACATCGGCTTGTAGATGAGAAGTTCTTTGTACAGCACATCAGGTGTTTTGGTGATTCTATTGTATTCCAGCAATTCTCGTTGTTTGTATAGTTTTTGAAAAGCATCTTTCACAAATTCTTTGCCACAAGGATATTTTTCCAGGTGCGCGTTGAATGTTGTGCTGTCAATAGTGAGCAACTCTACATTTGTCAAACACTCTTGGTATTTTCGCGTAGATAGATTGTTGTTAAATGCTAGTAAATCTGTGATAAACTGCGGTTTGGTATAAAAATTTATATTCGTCTCTTTGATCGGAGTCGCATAGTATTCACGAATCGTTCCTGAATTTAAAAATCGTAAGCTAACCTCTTGTTGATTTTCTTTGAGAAGTATCGCACCTTTTTCAAATTGTTGCACAGAAAAAGACGCAAATAATTCGTCTAATCCTTCTTGGTTTAAAGGATGTTCAGTTTCAAAGAATGCATTTATTTCACGAAGTGACGACATGAGTTTGTTTTGTAATCGCCGACAGAATTACTTCGCGCATTTTAGCAGCTCTACTTCTCACCTGCTCTTCTGTCCAAGACATTTTGATCAAACAAGAAATGTTTCGGGCAATATAATGATCAGATTGCGCATAGGTTTTAGTTGCTAGATACTGCATTCCGTCACGTACTTCCTGCGCGATTGGATATAAAGATTTTAGTTCTTTCAAATGTTCCCACTTACGAATGTAATGCCAGTTATTATCATAGTAATGAAAACACACATCAATGCCATTTTCTTTAAATCCTGCCATCACTGCACGTGCAATTCCTAAATCTGGCAAGAAAAAGTTGAGAAAAGCGCAACTTTCCACACCGCCTTCCGGGACTGTTCTAAAGGTAACTTCAGGAATATCTGCTAAAGCTTCTCGCAAAATCGTATAGTGCTTTTTTTGAATTGCCAAGAATTCTGGCAAACGGCGTACTTGCGCCAATCCGACAGCGGCATTGAGTTCTGAGATTCTAAAGTTGTATCCTAAGAACGGATGTGTTTCTGCTCCGCGATCATTCCCAATATGATCGTGTCCGTGATCGCTGTAATGATCTGCATGTACTGCATAGTCACTATTGTTGGTAATGATACAACCGCCTTCGCCACAAGTCATCGTTTTTACAAAATCGAATGAAAAACAACCGACATCACCAATAGTTCCAAGCGCCTTCCCGCTATAGGTACCACCAATAGCTTGACAGGCGTCTTCAACGAGAATTAAATTGTGTTCATCACAAATAGCTTTCAATTCGCCTAAGTTGGCCATACTTCCACACATGTGCACGGGCATTACCGCTTTTGTTTTGGGAGTAATGGCATTGCGAACTGCTTCCGGATCTAACGTAAGTGAATCATCAATATCGACTAAGACAGGAATCGCGCCAAGCATCATAATCGCTTCAAAGCTTGCTACAAAAGTAAACGTTGGCATAATGACCTCATCGCCTGCTCCAATACCTGTAATTGCTAAGGCAACCGAAACAGCTGCTGTTCCGCTAGAGACTAATTGCGCATGTTTTACGTCAAATTGAGCTTGTAGTGCTTGTTCAAGTTCCTTTGCTTTCCAGTGTCCATTGCGCATTCCATCAAATCCATAACGCATTAATACGCCACTTTCTAACACATCATTTACTTCTTTTCGTTCGTCATTTCCAAACAATTCAAATCCAGGCATAATCGTG
>JBCCLS010000571.1:0-2917 GCA_039026835.1 Bacteroidota bacterium
TGTTTGTACACAAAAACACCACTTAGCTTTCTTTTTCTCTAATTACCTTTACACATTATCGTGATTCAATTAACTGAAAATTTATAATTATAAAAAAACAAAATTTAAAAAAGCTCTCCTTAAAAGTCAAAACAATTAGCAACTTTCAATCACATTGTTTAAAAGGCGGTGAAACGTGTGAAAGTCCTTGCCAAGGTGGTACGGATTGCTGTAATGCAGGTGGAGGAGGCGATGACGATACTGATCATCCTAAGCACAATTTGATAATCTATACTTATATTACGATAAAATTCGACTGCTTATGATGAGTATGTAAAGCCGTAAAAACATTTTTATTCGTGAAAGTCTTGTTAAATTTTAACAAGGCTTTTTTCTATGCAATAAAGTTGCTACATTTAGCTTACAATGTTACTAGAGTAGGCTTGGCATCTTTTTTGTCATCAGCATACTATCAATGTTAGTGAAGTACCCTTATGAATAAACTCGGCATGATACTATTTATCCTAGTATCTCTCTATATAACTGGCGCGACACAACCGCGTTTCATCGACATACAAAAATTTGAAACTCAAGAAAAATGGGTGGATAGTGTCTACACAAATCTGACGCCCAAAGAGCGACTTGGACAACTCTTTACCATTGCTGCCTATTCCAACAAGGGACTCGCAGCTGATAACAGAGTCAAACTGCAAATCATGAAACACCATGTTGGCGGAATACTTTTCATGGGCGGACCTCCAACACATCAGGTGGAATTAACCAATCAGTTTCAAACAATATCCAAAGTTCCTTTGCTAATCGCGATGGATGCTGAACTGGGTTTTGGAACTAAAATTGATTCTGCACATACGCATTCCTATCCAACATTACTAGGTGCCGTTCAAAACAATACCATCATTGAACAATTGGGAAAACGCATTGGAGAACAAAGCAAACAATTAGGTGTTCATGTTGTTTTTGCACCTATTCCTGTAGTACAAACGGAAAATAATCGTGAAATAGTAGGAAATTGTTCCTTTGGCGAAAACAATATGCACGTAGCAGAAAAGGTAGTTGCATTTACCAAAGGCATTCAAAGTACAGGAACGATTGCGGCTGCCAAATTCTTTCCAAGTTTAGCAAATACAACTATAACCAACAATCAATTCCCAGAGCTTACACTCTCCGAAGAAACATTAGACAGTATTCAAATGCCTGTATACAAAACTTTAATTGAAAATAGGTTAGGAGCTGTTCAAGTTTCGCACATACAAGTACCAAGTTTGACTTCTGTAGCAAGTTCACCAGCATCACTCTCTTATAATGTTGTCACTAAAAAACTCAAAAACAACTTAGGCTTTCAAGGATTGACATTTTCAGCACCGCTAAACAATTCGCTCATAAAAAAAGACAAAGAAATTGGCGAAGTAGAACTGGCGGCTTTTATTGCTGGAAATGATATTTTACTGTTGCCAGAAGATGTGCCTGCGGTCATAGAAAAGTTTGAGCAAGCTTTAGAAAAAGGCAGAATCAAAGAAGCACATATTTCTCGTGCAGTAAAAAATATATTACGCACCAAATACAAGGTCGGTTTAGCCACGTTTGAACCGTTAGCGGAAACGGCTGTTGCAGATATTATTAAAAATGGAAGCGTCAAAGCTGCGGACTACAAAGCGGTAAAACATGCAGTGACGGCACTCAAAGTAGATCAGAAAATACTTCCAATCCGAGATTTAACAGCACAGAAAATCGCATATATAAAAATGGGCACTGCAGACGAAACAGTATTTGTAAATACTTTGCGTAAATATGCTGAAGTCACTGTCATCAAAGAAAAAAACTTAGCAGATTTGGTTGAAAAACTAAAAACATATACAACTGTTATCGTCGGATTGCACACTTCGGACGCAAGTTCAACTGAAGCTCATAATTTCACTGACAAAGAAATTGTATGGTTGCAAGAACTGTCAAGAAACAGCAACGTGATTTTAGATGCATTTGCCAGTCCGCACAGTTTGTCCAAAATAAAAAGTTTCACCAATATCAATACTGTGTTGGTTTCCTATCAAAATAGTGAAATGGCACAGGAAGTATCAGCTCAAATCATTTTTGGAGCGATCAAAGCGCAAGGGAAATTGCCTGTAGTTGTTGGAAACGAATTCCCAATAGGTTCAGGCATAGAAACCAAAACATTATCGCGATTGGGTTACGACATTCCTGAAAACGTAGGCATCAATTCTGTAAAACTGAACAAAATAGATTCTATGGCAGCATTGGTCGTGGCTGAGAAAATGTCGCCTGGTGCACAAATACTCATCGCCCGTAAGGGAAAAATCATTTACAATAAAAACTTTGGCTATCATACCTATGCGCAAAAGAAAAAAGTAACTGATCACGATTTATACGATGTAGCTTCCATGACAAAAATTTTGGCAACCTTGCCATTGGTCATGCAATTAGAACAAGACAAAAAACTGTCCCTAAGTTCCAAGCTCGAAGATTTGTTGCCTAGCTTTAAAGGAACCAACAAAGACAAACTCAAAGTAGTAGAAATTCTATCACATTATGCGCGTTTAAAGCCTTGGATTCCATTCTACATCAATACTTTGGACACTGTGACCAGCAAACCTGACAGCAAATGGTACAGCCGTAAAAAGTCCAAACAGTACAACATCAAAGTTGCAGACAATCTGTATATGAAAGCAGTGTACAAAGATTCTATGATGCAGCGTATTTTGGACAGTGACTTGCTCAAAAAGAAAAAATACAGGTATAGCGATTTGCCTTTTTACATCTTAAAAGACTTTGTAGAAAAGAGTTACAAATCAAACTTAAACGATTTAACTCAAAAGTACTTTTACAAATCTTTAGGCGCACATAGAACTACTTACAATCCATTGGAAAAATTTTCAAAAACGGTGATAGTTCCTTCTGAAAA
>JBCCLS010000572.1:0-2913 GCA_039026835.1 Bacteroidota bacterium
ATTTTTAACGAAAAATCTCTGCTATACTGCGGAAAAGACAAAGCATACTCTTTCATTTTATATAGAAGCAACGTTAAATAATGGAATATAAATTGTTGTTAAAACTTTTAGAATAGATGGTGATATCAGCTTTTTATTTCACTTTTTTAGCGTATATTTCGATGAAACAGGCACAGTGTCAATTTGTACTTAAATTGTATTTTAGAGATAGATTGGTATGTCTTTTGCCCTGTGTAATATATCCTTAAAAATTTTTAGATGAAATTGAAATTCGGAATTGGTTGTGTGTTGTTCCTCATGTTTGGAAACAGCGTATTTTCACAAAGTAAAATAGTTGATAGTCTGGAGATTAAGATCGGGCAAATGATTATGCTTGGTATTGGTGGCGATACTGAGATTCTTCCTGATAATAAGATTTTAGCCGATATTAAAGCTCAGAAATTAGGTGGCGTTTTGCTATACGAAAAGAATATTAGCAAAGAAAATTCTGTTGAAAAACTAAAAAAGCTTGTCAAAATTTTAAAGAAAGATGCCAAATTACCTTTGTTGGTGAGTATTGACGAGGAAGGCGGTAAAGTAAACCGATTGAAACAAAAGTACGGTTTTCCTAAAACGGTTTCTGCAAAGTATTTGGGTGAAGTTGATGCAATTGATTCTACAAAATACTACAGCGATATTATTGCGCACAATTTGTTGCAATTGGGTATTAATGTAAATTATGCACCTGTGTTGGATGTTGATAATGCCGAAAATCCACCTATTGGCAAAAATCATCGTGCCTTTTCGAAAGCGCCTAAAGATATTGTAAAACATGCGCGTCAAGTTGTGAAAAGTCATCGGTATTTTAATGTGAAAACCGTGGTAAAACATTTTCCTGGTCATGGAAATTCGCGTCAAGATTCACATTTTAATGTCACAGATGTGAGCAAATACTGGAAACAGCAAGAAGTTTTTCCATATATAAAGTTATTGTATGAAGGCAATGTAGATGCCATTATGACGGCACATATTGTGAATGATCAATTGGATGATTCTAAACTTCCGGCGACACTTTCAAAAAAGATTATGACAGATTATTTGCGCGGCGATTTGGGATTTGATGGAGTTATTTTTTCGGATGATATGCAGATGAAAGCCATTGCCGATCAGTTTGGATTTGAAAAGTCAATTGAAATGGCGATCAAAGCTGGTGTGGATGTATTGATGTTTTCGAATCACATTCCGATGGAAGGTCGCGATATGATTATTCCGCAAGATATTATTGATATTGTGAAGAAGATGGTTGCTGATGGAGAGATTTCTGAGAAACGTATTGACGAATCGTATGAGCGTATTTTGGAGTTTAAGGAAGGGCTTTGATCTTAGATTTTAGACCGCTTCACTACTAGAATCTAGACCGCTGCGCTGTTAGATTTTAGACCGCTTCGCTACTAGACTTGTTCCCGCTCAAGCGGAAATCTCATAGACTGCTTCGCTTTTGGATCGCGCTTTTGCACTGTTGGACTTTTTTGTTTTTCCCAATTGTGTTTGGAGTTAAGTCTGTTTATTTTCTCTTAGAAAAGTAATTACAAATGCAGTAACTTAATCTGCTACTTTTTAATTTCTATTTTTTAAAAATGACTACGAAAATATTGAAAACGGATTGGTTTCTTAATGAAGAAAATTTTGAAGGAATAGTTTCGTTTCGGGGTAAAAAAGGTGGCATTATTCAAGCATTTTCTTATGGAGTTGATTTCAAAGTTGGACAACATGTTGCTTTGGATTTAGATGCGCTACATGCTAATTTGGAATGGGAAATTATCTTCTCACAAAATTGCGCTAATGAAATAAGACTCGAACAAAAGGGAGATTGGGAATATGAAGCGTATGGAAGAATCAATACAATACATCCTGTGATTATTGACTTTGGGGAATTTGAATTAAATACAGGAAACTGGACCAATGATGAAAAAGTTATTGGAGCATATGTGTTCTGGAAAATTGATCGATTAGATATTATGTAGCAACTATTATTTGGTGTTAAAATAAAAAAGAAAAACCCGTTTTCTACCATACTGGTTATTCTTCGGGTTTTATGTTTTTATCGGTTGCAAAAACTACTAGTTAATTACAAAAGATGTAAAGGTAGCATCTGGTGTTTTAGATCCATCACCTGAATCATTATACACACCTGCTTTGAAGTAGAAATCGTTCTTTACGCCACTATCAAACCATTTGCTATGGATTACTTTTTTGTAATTCGAATTATTCGTAGTGTACGTAGCGGTTCTTGTTACTGAACCTGTTTTTACAGTAATCTTAACTCTGTTATTACCTACTTCCATTTTTAGGTCTAAATCAGTTCCTGCTGTATAACTTTGTAATGAAGTTTCATACGTGGAACCTTGATTTTTTTTGTAAGTGGTCGTTATGTAACATCTTATTTTTCCATTCTTAATTTCTACTCGTAATAAAGGTCTTTCCGCATCTCCCCGATTATGAAGTTGCGCGATGGTAACTCCGCCAGAAGGATAATCACTAAATTTTGCCTTGTAGGTCATTGTTCTTGTCGTGTTTAAAGAAGCTTCCTGTCCCGACTTTTGTTTCCATTCTGTTCTCCTACTTTTTTCTTTGCAGCTGGTTAATTTATAGGATCCATCGCTATTTCTTTTATATTTTCCAATGAAATAGCTATCGTTTGTACCTCCGTTTGTATTGTTGGTATCCGTTGCATTTTTTGAAACAGTGCGTGTACCACTAGAACAACTTTTCGTAGTTTCAATTTGTATATTATTCAGCGTAAATGAACCTGTAGACGCAAATTTTGCAACATTCTGATCAACAGTTTCTTCATCGAAAGCAGCAGCATCTAAATCTACATCATCTGAACAACTCATTATAAGCGCAACAAATAATAGCATAACTACTCTTATA
>JBCCLS010000573.1:0-2908 GCA_039026835.1 Bacteroidota bacterium
AAAAATGACGCTTTTATAAGGTAATTTACTTACCTAAAGATTCAATGTAAACTTTATGATTTTAGAACACTCTAAGAGTACCGTTTCAGAGTACCGAAAAGCATAGAAATCGACCCTTTTTCGGACTCCTTATTTTGTAAATGTCTGAAAATCAAACATACAAAATTTAACCAACTACTAGTTGTTAGAAAATGAAACTAAAACGTCACTTCTGACATAAATGTATTTTAATAAAAATTTCAAACATAAACTCATACACATATAAACTATTAAACTATAAAAAATGAAAAAGATTCTATTAGCACTTGTAGTAATCGCTGCTTTTACTGTGGTAAGCTGTAAAGGAGACACAAAAACGAACACATCAACTGTAAAAGACACAACATTGGCAATGGCAAATTTTGGTGTTCGTGGTAACTGTGGCATGTGCAAAGCAACTATTGAAAAAGCTGCCAAAAGTGTGGAAGGTGTTGCAGATGTTGGCTTCTAGCTTCTAAACATATGTTTTTTTATGTGTTGATGTGAAATTTGTAGAGAAAGTAATTCAACATCTAACAATAACTAACAAGGGACTGACAACTAACAACCAAAAGCTAGAAGGCTGTCAACACTTCATCGAAAGGCACTTCGAGTTGGGTGCCGTTTTTCATGTTTTTTACAATGCAGGTATTATTTGCCAATTCATTTCCTCCAATGATAATTACATACGGAATGTTGCGCTTGTTGGCATAATTCATCTGCTTTTTCATGTTTTTATTGTCTGGAAATAATTCAGCACTTTTGCCTGCTTCACGCAGTACTTTGATCAATTTTAAGGAAGCTAACGCTTCTTTTTCTCCAAAATTCACACACAAAACATCTACTTTATCCGAAACCGTTTCTGGGAATAGATTTAGTTCTTCCAACACCAAGTAGATTCTATCCAAACCAAAAGAAATTCCAACACCACTGACATCTTTTAAACCAAAGATTCCTGTGAGATCGTCGTAGCGTCCACCGCCGCCAATGGAGCCCATTTTAACACCTTCAGGTGCAGCAACTTCAAAGATAGCGCCTGTGTAATAATTCAAGCCTCTAGCGAGTGTAATGTCTAACTCTAAACGAGCCGTTTCTAATCCTAAATCTTCAATAGCTTCAAAGACAAATTCAATTTCACGAACACCAGTCATGCCTTCTTCCGAATTCGCTAACAAACTTTTTAATTGCTCAAGTTTGGTATCTAAGTTTCCAGAAAAGCTAAATAATGGTTGTACTTTTTCGATCGCTTCCGCAGAAATGCCTTTCGACAACATTTCGTTTTTCACACCTTCTTCACCAATCTTATCTAACTTATCTAATGCGACAGTAAAGTCGATCAGTTTATCCTTTGCTCCTATTACTTCCGCGATTCCTGATAAGATTTTTCGATTGTTAATTTTGATCGTCACACCATTCAAACCCAAATTAGAAAAGACATTGTCATACAATTGCACAAATTCTACTTCTTGCCATAAAGAAGTAGATCCAACTACATCTGCGTCACATTGGTAAAATTCTTGAAATCGCCCGTGTTGTGGTCGATCTGCACGCCAAACAGGTTGAATTTGGTAACGCTTAAATGGAAAGGTAATATCATTTTGGTGTTGCACTACATAACGCGCAAACGGCACTGTTAAATCATAACGCAAGGCTTTTTCAGATACCGAATTGGAAAAGCGTGCCAAGTTTCCATCTGCTAAGGCTTGTACATCCGCTTTTTTGACTTTATCTCCTGAGTTTAAAATTTTAAAAATCAAGCGATCGCCTTCTTCTCCATATTTTCCTAACAACGTACTTGACTTTTCAAACGATGGAGTTTCAATCGGTTGAAATCCAAAACTTTGAAATGCAGATTTAATGATGCTAAAAATATAGTTACGCTTTGCAACTTCTATAGAAGAAAAATCGCGTGTTCCCTTTGGTATGCTTGGTTTTTGTGCCATGATCGTTTATTGTGGCGCAAATATAAGTCTATTTTTTTGTGGATTGAAAAATTCGAAGATTTAAAGATGGAAGAATTCCCTAGATTCAACTTAAAAATTAAAATTACTAAGAAAGCATGGTTTCAAACCATTGATATAATTGTCCTTTGGTAATGTTTGAACCTTGTTGGATGAGAGCAAATTTGTCTGCGTTTCTATCGCCAGAATAGCCTTTGTTTGCTGTCAATATTTCTACTTCTTCTGTAGAATAGTTTTCACGCAACCATTGAAATCCTTCTTGAGTAGTGATATCGATGGCTGGATTTAGAATTTTTACAGCAATAAGCTTCATTTCATCTTCACGCAAGTGAAATAGATACATATGCTGTGGTGAAATGTTTTCTAAGAATTTTGCTTGCCTCAGGACACCTTCCCACACCAAATCACTAAACACATCAATTTCTTGTTCGGCTACAGTTGGATTTTCTTCTTTTAAGGTTGCCCATTCTGCGGCTGTTATTGATTGGGTTGCTAAAAAGTTGATGAATTCTTGATGCAACTCTTCTAATTGTTCTTTGGTAAGTCTGGTGTATTTCATATATCTGAAAATAAAAAAGTGTGCAAATTTACAATTATTCAAAATCTTAGCACAAAAAAAGCCACTCAAAATAGAGTGGCTTCTATCATAAACGTTTTAAAACGTAATTATTTTGCTTCTGCAATAACTTCAAATGGTAAGTCTACAACAACGCTTCTGTGTAATCGTACTTTTGCTTCATACTTTCCGGTACGTTTCACATTTCCACCAATCACTTTGATGAATTTTCTTTCGATTGTGTGACCTTCTTTATTTAATGCTTCTGCTAGGTCAATATTGTTTACTGATCCAAATAATTTACTTCCAGCACCTGCTTTTGCAGTTATTTTAATTTCTAAGTCAGCGATTGCTTTTGCAATTGCATTTGCCT
>JBCCLS010000574.1:0-2903 GCA_039026835.1 Bacteroidota bacterium
ATTGATGCGTGGATATTCGTCAAATTTAATTCCGCTCTGCATGTTTAGCAGGTGCTGTACGGTGATTTTTTCAAAATCCTTGTCTTGCTTCAATAATTCTGGAATGTATGTTGTAATCGGCTCATTTTCGTCCAACAATCCTTCTTCTTGTGCAATTCCTACTAAAGCAGACACAAAAGACTTTGCTACCGAGAACGATGTGAGTAGTGAGTTTTCAGTGTAGTTGTTAAAATACTTTTCATATATAATTGTATCATTTTTGATCACCATAAAAGCATTTGTGCGACTGCTATCTAATGCTGCATCTAAAAAAATAGCCAAATCCTGATCTGTCTTGGCAGCAAACATAAATGCTTCTTCGCCTTTTTCTACAGCAACACTTGGCTGCCATTCATTATCAGTTACATCTGCTTGTCCATGTATTGCCGCTCTGTATACCATGGTGCAACTTTCGCAATAAAATGCTGAAATTACGATACATGTTAGGGCTAAAATTTTAAATATTGACTTCTTCATGATACTTTATTTTTTGTTTGTTTGACAGTTCAATATTCTAACTTTTTCCCAGTGTTTACAACTATTTGTGGCGAATGAATCGGTTTGAGTGGTGAAAATTTCCCTATATGGCGAACGGTTTATTCTGCGGGATTAATGAATTTTTCCACCAACGCTTTTTTATAGGTTTTGGAAACAGGAATTTCTGTGATTCCGGGTTTTAATATGAGGATTGTTTGTGAAGATTCACGTTTCCATTCTAAAAAATGACTTGGATTGATCAGAAACGAACGATGTGTTTTCAACAAAAAAGGAAACTCTTTCTGCAAGATTGATATTTTATTGCGGAACAGTTCACTTTTTAGCTCACCTTCTAAGAGATAATGCACTTTTACATAGTTATTTGCCGATTCGATGTAGACTAATTCAGTTTCTTTTAAATGCAATACTTCAGCTTTGTTTTCACCTTTGATGACAATCGTGGGTTCTTTTGCGATAGGTATTTCTTTTGGATTGGCTTTTTCGCTAAACATCCATCGCAAGAAAATCATCACGGGAAGGATTAAAAATACCGTTGGAACTACATTTTGAAAGAAGAAAAACGAAAAGCTATGTGCATAAGGATCGTTCTCAAGCAAAATAAATTTGAAAAACACATAGCCAATTCCACCAGAAATTACAATAAGTGATAGAATAAAAATACCTTCTTGTAAAAACGTCCATTTGCCTGCCGACTTGTACAATACGCGCTGAATTGGAATTGTGATAAGATAGGTTAAAATTCCAATAATCGTGTAGCCCCACACAGCTAAAATACGCTCATCTCGTGGCAATTGATACATGTCAAAAGGTTCTATGTAATAGAAAAATAGAAACAGCCAAAATCCAATAAAAAATCCAATCAATAATTGTTTCGTTATCGATTGGACATAAAAATTCTGTATTTGCATTACCGTCGTTTTAGGATACTGCTTTCAATTTTTTAATTGCTACTTTCGCTAGCTTTTTCTCAGCGTACATTTTGCTGATTTTAAGTTCTTTTTCATCCGAGCCTGGCAATTCAAACATGGCATCTGTTAAGATGGTTTCACACAACGAACGCAATCCACGCGCTCCTAGTTTGTATTGAATTGCTTTTTCTACGATAAACTCTAACGCGCCTTCAGTAATCTCAAACTCAATATTATCCATCGCGAATAATTTTCTGTATTGTTTGATGATTGCATTTTTTGGCTCTGTCAGAATTGCACGCAGTGTATTGGCATCTAACGGATTCATGTGCGTCAATACAGGCAAACGACCAATAATTTCTGGAATTAATCCAAAATCTTTTAAATCTTTCGGAATAATATATTGTAGCAAATTGTCTGTATCAATAGCTTCTTCATCTTTGGAAGCACTGTATCCCACCGCTTGCATATTCAATCGGCGTGTAATTACTTTATCAATTCCATCAAAAGCACCGCCCGCAATAAATAATATATTTTCCGTGTTGACTTCGATGAATTTTTGATCAGGATGTTTTCTTCCTCCTTTTGGCGGAACATTTACGACAGTTCCTTCCAACAGCTTTAACAATGCTTGCTGTACACCTTCTCCCGACACATCACGCGTGATGGATGGATTGTCACTTTTACGTGCAATTTTATCAATCTCATCAATAAAGACAATACCACGTTCGGCTTTTTCCAGATTGTAATCTGCTGCTTGCAGCAATCGCGTTAGGATACTTTCTACATCTTCTCCTACATATCCTGCTTCCGTTAATACGGTTGCATCAACAATTGCTAGTGGGACATTCAACATGCGCGCAATAGTTTTCGCCATGAGGGTTTTTCCTGTTCCGGTTTGCCCTACCATGATGATATTACTTTTTTGAATTTCAATATCGTCATTGTTAGGTGCTTGTAATAATCGCTTGTAGTGATTGTACACTGCAACCGACATTACTTTTTTAGTGGCTTCTTGTCCGATGATAAATTCGTCCAAAAAGGCTTTAATTTGTTTGGGTTTGCGAAGCACCAACTCAGACGACAACTCATCGTTGTTCGCCTGTTTTGATTCTTCGAGCACAATTCCGTGGGCTTGCTCAATACATCTATCACAGATGTGCGCATCCAAACCAGCAATCAATAAATTGGTTTCTGATTTTTTTCGACCACAGAATGAACATTCTAATTCTTCTTTCGCCATTATTTCCGTTTGTTGACTTGTGAAATATTGTTGTTACTCTCTTACAAGTATTTCGTCAATCATTCCATATTCTTTTGCTTTATCAGCCTTCATCCAGTAATCTCTATCAGAGTCTTCATATACTTTTTCATAAGATTGTCCAGAATGTTTTGAAATGATTTTATATAATTCTTCTTTTAATATTAAAATTTCTCTTGCTGTAATTTCAATGTCAC
>JBCCLS010000575.1:0-2896 GCA_039026835.1 Bacteroidota bacterium
CAGGATTTCCTGTGATACTAATGGTTACTGAAACCGTTTCTTCGATGGATTCGCCTGGATTGGCAAAGAATACTGCCAGCATATCTTTGGTGGTTCCAATTTCAGAACCATCTGCACGATTCCACACATATGAAAAGTATGAAAGTGATTCTAAGTTATGAGTTAGGAGTAAATCCAAGTTGATTCCTGCTTCATTCCAAGACAAAAACTCAACTGTTGGATTGATTTCTGTTGGCAATTTCCACACACAAATTTCTAAAGGTACTACTGGCGTAGTTCCATTGACTAAGAACGTCAACGGTTGTCCCAGTAAGTCATCAGGAACTGCATCTGGATCAAAGGCATACCCTGATTCTGTAGGTACAATAAACGCATCGCCTTGCGGTGAAGTGATAACGCCACTTACGCTACTAATAAAATCAACTTGTCCTGAGTCGGTTGGCAAGCAGTATTTTGTTTTTGCAATTGCTAATGTAATATCTGGTTCTACATTGAAGACTACCGTTCCTGGTGAACAATCGGAACAACACATATACGGTAATGCAAAGTCAAATTGTACAATACCATCAAACTTACTTAGTGAACTTTCGTCTTCAAGCAATTCATCTGTTCCGCCCAAGTATACCATAAGAAAAGTACCGCCTTTTGGAACACCTGCCATGTGTTCGGCACCAGGATGTTTTTCTACAATTTTAGATAGAATGAGTTCTCTGTAGAGATTGTCACGAATGTCATCTAGTTGTACTTTTAGCCAAGCAAATTTTTCTTTGAGACAGCAAAGTTTAGACAATTCGTAAATATAAAATTCATACATTTTATCATGCGTATTGCTTCCATACGCAGTATTGTCGGTTGCTTCTGAAATTGCAAATAATACTTGGTCTACTTCCGCACATAAATTGTCAATAGCATTGTTAAGTGCCGTCCATTTTTCAGTGACATACACTTCATCTAGCGATTGCAAAAAGTTACGCTTGATGTCTGTCAATCCGGCAATAATTTTTATTGGCACTTCTGTGTAGAAATAGTAATCAGTATCATTGTTAACTGTTCCTTGTTCTTGATCGACAATGGCGAGTGTAATTGCTGCCAAATGTGCTGCTGTTACATCTTGTGTTCCAATGTTTGAATATGCCAAATCAATAGCATATTGAATGGAGCTACCATACGCAAACTCTTCAATACTTTCACCAGCTTCTAATGCTTCCATGGCTTCCATATTGGTATTGATATTTCTACCAGCAATTTTCTCTGGATTATTAGTGTCTTTAGCAGCGTTTCTACCTCTTCCTAAAAGTGTCAATGCTTGCATCGAACCTTGGTTTGCGACTGCAAATGCAGAAGTACTAGTATTGTTATTTCCTGAATTCCCTAATTGGTATTTTGAGAAGAACTCCATGGCACTTTCTGCCACACAACAGAACTCCTGTTCCCAAGTTTCCAGCAAAATAGCGTGGTCTTTTGTGTTGCATATATCATCGCTGAGCGAGACTTTGTTTACGGGAAATCCAATACTGACAGCTTTTACATCAAATGCGAGATTGTAGGTTGATTTGAGCTTGTTTATTTTACCCAAAGCCAAGCGAAAATCTTTTCCGATATGTCCTTCAATTCTGTAAAAATCTTTGTCTAAGTGACTGTATTTTAATGGATTTTGAACACATGGAATGTTTAGCAAGTTAGATACATGATAGCCCAAGTGTTTTTTTAGTTTTCGCAATTGAATTGCTAACGGATTCCAATTGGAGATAAGCGAATTTTTTGTTTCATAGTAATACGGAATGGAACGCTCACTGAGTTTGTATTCGTAACTTTTTGAAGGTGTAACCTTGATAGCTGCCGAACTTACCTGTGGTATTTTGTATTCTTTTAATTGATTGAAGAATTTGATACATAATGCTTTGATTGCCATCAGATTTTCATCATTTTCCGATACTGTTGGTGAAGGATAAAATTCGTGACGGTGTTGCAAACGCGTCGCTTCTTCCAATGTTCCTAATAATAAGTGTTTTGGAAAGGCATTTACATTAGCAACACATTCAAAACGCGTGAAGAGAATGAGCTCTCTGATTTCACGATAGGTATCAATCAAATCTTTTAATAAATCATATTTGTATTGAATAAATGGTTCTTCTTGTACCACAAAAATATCATCAAAATACGCTGTAATTTGCGGAATATTCACACCATATTTGGCAAAGTTAATTCGGTGTGCAAAACGTTCGATAATCGTCGTAATTCCAGTATATAACTGATCTTTTAATGAAAAACTTGCTGTAAATTGATCGTGAATGTCAATTCCAGAAAGTGTATTGTCTTTGGTTAATAACAGTCGTGGCATGCACAATTCAGGCAAGGTATCATAATACGACAGTACATCATGACTGTTGTAAATGGTATCACTTGCTACGAGTGCCGCTTTGTTACTTTTATGAATTAAGAGAAATTTGAGATTACTGTAGACTTTATTTCCAGTTTCGTCACAGCCTGAACCGCCACACAAACCTTCATCTTCCGAGTAATCTTCTACATATGCTACAAGGATATAATCTTTGAGCGCACCAGGTTCGTTCGTAGTAAAAGAGGAAAGCGGAAGCTCGTCGGTTGGACGTCCCGCTTCCTCTTGTTCGTAGATCTCATATACCTGTAGTCCATCAAATGTTGCGTAAAACGCTCGATCAGTCAGTACCGAATAGTAGTGAAATCTACGTGTTTCTGATTTTATAATATCGCCGTCGGTGGTTACGCCCACTCCTTGGCCAATTTCTATATGTGCATTTGAGTATGAAACAATATTTAAGCCGCAACCTACGCCCACACCAATTAAGTACACACGACTTAGCCGATCTTGATCTTCGAAGTAATTTACAACTTTATTTAGATTTTTATGTGTTAA
>JBCCLS010000576.1:0-2896 GCA_039026835.1 Bacteroidota bacterium
ATTTTTTATAATAAATTTTTCAAAGTGTTCTCAACTGCTTCAACTCACATTTGATGTTAATTCAACATCTAAAATTCAACATTTAAAATTCAAAAAGAAACAAATTACTTCATTGCGTTTGCAATAACATATCGTAATTCTTCTATTTCAAATTCTCTAAAATAAAATCAACTGTTTTGTTGGTGTTGTTGTTTTCCATGTAGGAATCTGTAATGTGCTTGGAATCTAGCGCGCAACCATTGTCAGCCAAGGATTCTATATTTTCTAAGTAGTTCAAGGAAATTTTTCCACGTAATAACGGTTTTAGGTCTTTTCCTGATTTGTAGTAATTGTAGATTTTTTTTAATCCGGTGAGATAGAGATAATCTTTGGTAAATCCACCACCGCGATGTGCACGTGTAGAAATATTAAACGCTGTTTCACGATCTAAATCATAATTATTGACAAACAATCGGAAGGTTTTTGAAAACGAATATCCTTTTGCCAAACTGTCAACAGCAATCACACGATATGCCAATTCTTTTAAGCGTTTTACGGTTAAATTATTGCTCATATATTCTGAAAAAACTGCCAATCCTTCCTGCGTTTCTTCATAATTTGGAAAACCGTTTGAAAATATTTGCAATGGATGTAGCAATCCGTTCATCGTTGTTACCATATGCACGCCAATTTCATGATTGGTCAATACTGCAATCTCATTATCAGAAAATGTATGTTTTTCGTTGATTACCAATGTTTTGATGTTATTCAATACCATTGCAATAGCACTCATGTCTTTTGAAAATCTGATATGATATGAAAAATCATATTGTTTTGAGTATTCACGAAACAATTCTTCTGTGTGCTTCGCAGAATATTTTGGTTGGAATTGCGAGTCATTCGCATCTTCTTCTTCAAAATGGAGAATGAATTTTGCATTTTCTACATCTTGCTCTTTTGGTGTTCCGAACGAATGCAAACTGTTGTAGTAGAACTTATCTTTGGTACCAATAGTTTCAATACATTGAATCAATCCTGAATACGCATAAATAATATCTTCATACAATGCTCTAGTATTCTCGTTTTCAATGCGTTCAATTGGTTGCGAGAACAATTCGCGATGCAATCGAAAACGATCAAAATCAATTTGAGGATAGATGAAATTTGGATCTTTTAAGTATTTGGACTGGAAGAATTTTTGTTTTTCTTCTTCCATATTGAGTGGATTGACATAACTGAGTAATTCCACTTTCTTTACCAAGTCGTCAATATTCTTATCTATTTCAAAAAGCACCTTGCTCGCTACATTGGTGTCACTCATCATACTTTGTTTTTCTTTTCTTAGCTATATTTTTCCATAAAATCATTTGCATGTTGCGGAATGAGCGTTTTGAGTGCTTTTTCCACTGCGGAAACTACTTCTGGAAACATAATTTGATCAATTTCGTCGCAATATATCTTTTTTACTTCAGTTGCCAAAACTAAGGTATTGCTAAAATGCTGCGTGATGTACTTTAAAAAATACCCGTTCCCCTGAAATGTATCATTAATTTTAGAGGTAGACGCAATGCCATTAGGCAATTTGATTTCCGACAATAACTGGCGCCAATCTTCAATAATAGCACCAAAACGATCGTTGTCTACATTAGCAGTGCCAAGGTTAAAAGTTGGCACTTCGCGAGTCCAACGCTTCCAGTTGTAAGAATGCATATCGTACACTACACACATCCCAAATTTTTCTTCAAGTTTGGAAATCAGCGCGTGTACTACTTTGTAAAAATTGGCATGTTTGTCTAGGCTTTTCTGCTTCATTGCTTCTGGTAACGGCGAATGCCACAATTGTTTGCCCCAAGCATCTTCGTAAATAGCACTTTCCGGTGCGCGATTTAAATCGTATTCAAATCGAGAATCCATGCCTGCAATGATTATTGGATGTGTTTGTACCATTTCTTTGGTCGCAGGATCTTCTTCAAACCAACGTTCGTATTCTGTGTGGATACAGTTTTCCCAAAGTTCGCGTCGAAACTGATGTCCGTCATGAACAGCGCCACAGGCATACGGAACGTATTTTGTAATTTCTATGGTAAATGAATAATCCGAAGCAACTGCTTCAAACAGTTCTTCGTTTTGAATGTTTGCGATAATCTGGTCAATGGTTAGTTTTTTCATAAAATTTATATCGGTCGTTTTGATCTAAATAATTTTACTGCAATTTCTGGGTTTTCTTCTTCAAAGTTGATTTTATAATCATAATCGTATAAAGCCAACAGATCGTCTACACGTTTTTTCTGAGATTTTGCAACACTTTTATCATTCGTAAATTGTATAAAAGGCGCAAACGCATATCCAATCATAGACAAACCAATACCGAATCCTATCAGCGTCATTGTAGAAATCCACCCAGTTTCATACAAATATTTAGTAAAGTAAATATCGGCTAAAATTATAGCAATACCAATTATTGCATACAGAATTAAGTGTCCAATAACATTCACTTTTTGATCTTGAATGTGTTTGTATTCAATGTTTATTCTGGCAATTTCTTCTTTTGCATTGCGATTGAAATCAATTTTTGGACATTTTCTTGTAAAATCTGCTTTTTTATGGGTGATTCCACACAGATTTCCCGTAGAAAAGTCAAACTTTTTATAATCGCAAAGTGTACAATGTGCTGAAATTTCCACTTGTTACGGTTTTATAGTTATCAATCGGATACTCTTTTTCACATCATAGTCACCGTTTTTAAGACGCTTTACACGTATATCTGCTTTGTACGTGAATCCATGCTCTTGTAAAGATAATTCCGAATCTCGCAGTTGTCTACGGTGAGCAGCTATAGTCTCATTGCAACGCTGCAAAGAGAATACTGCAAAAATAATCAAAATGAAAGTTATAAAAAAGATACTTTTAGCATTAC
>JBCCLS010000577.1:0-2891 GCA_039026835.1 Bacteroidota bacterium
TTGATTCAGTATGATTCGGTATGATTCAGTTTGACTCAATATAAAGCTTAAAATGAAGCTGTAAATACTTTTTAGACCTTTCAACTATTTTTTATGGTATGCAAAAAATGGATAGTAAAAACGTAGGAATTGTGTTATTGTTATTTGCCTTGTCCTTTGTAAAATCCGTACATAATATGGTGTCATAGTTGCCACAATTTCCATTTGGATTGTTTGGATCAGATTGTCCGCTGGTGCCACCTTGTAGTTGTGTTACTTTTGAAAGGTTTACAATTTTACTTTTTTTCAGTTTTAGTGTTAAGGTTTGTTTTTTCATAATGAATCGTGTTTGTTGTTAAGTATTTATATATTTCGGTAGTAGGAGAATCGTCTTGATTTTTTTAATTAGTAGAATTGTATCACAGATACTCGCTTGATACGTTAGCAGGAAGCACATCAATACGCTACGTAATCTGCTATTATTCCGTGAAGTTTCATCAATACATAGATGCTTACACTGAAAAAGTTATTGATCCCTTCTACAGTGAAAGCTACGCAAAGCAACCAACTTACTTTGTGATGTTTGCGCAACTTCGTTTGCAACTATGTAAATTTATACACAAGGATCACAGGAAATACTAGGCGATACTGGTGTCTCTTTTGTTTGTGGTTTTCCTACCGTTGGTACACCATTATTTGTATTGGGCTTGTCTTTTGTTCCGGTATTATCGCAAGCGCTACAGTTGGTGTCATCACAATTTTCTGTACGTACGCCACCTTTTACAGCAGCTATGGTAGCAAAGCTGACAATTTTAGTTTTCTTTAGTTTGAGTAATAATGATTTTTTTTTCATGTGAATGCTTGTTTTGTATTATGATTTTAAACTAAAAAAAATCTTTTTTGAAGCCATGATTTTCATAGATGATAATACACACATTCATGAATATGTAGCATTTTTTGGGGTTTTTACTAGCTTTTTACTTTTTTAAGTCGTCTGATAAAATACGATGGATTGATTCCTTTGGCATTGAAAAATGCTTTAGAAAACGACTGTACATTGTTAAAACCAACTTCCGAAGCAATGGCTTTTACAGTGTATTTAAGGAAAATAGGATTCGATTTGAGTTGTTCAATTGCATACTCTATTCTCAAATTATTGATGTAGTTAGAGAACGAACATTTTTTGTAATGATTGACAACTTTGGATAAATAGTTCGGATTGGTTTTTAAGGTTTTTGCCAGTGAATTGAGCGTTATTTTGTTAGAGATAAATTCAGCATCTTTTTCAAATGCTTCCAAATTGTGTAAAATGTCGTCCACAATGTCGTCAGGAATGGCAAGTTTTTGTGTCTCAGAAACTAGCTGTTTTGGTGAAGTTTGTAGTTTCTGTGGCGCATTGATGACTTCCTCAAAGCGTTGTTTGTATATTTTTCGTTTTTGATATTGGAATCGAAATCCTGCAAGCAATGCTAAAATGGTAATGAACAATGCAATGATGGCAATGTTATATTGTTGTTTTTGCTTTTGCTTTTGTGATTGTAAATTTTCTTTTTCTGCTTGTAGTTTTGGAATGTCGTAATCTTTGAAAATAGCCTTATTCAAATACAAATCTTCTGCGTTGAGAATGCTATCCACTTTGATGAGCTGATTTTTATAAGTAAGTTGTTCTTTTAAATTATTTTTCTTTTTGTAATACGCATCTAATCGTAAATATGTTTTTCGAGTTATTGGAAAGATGGACTGTGTGCGTTGAAAGAGCGAATCTACCTTTTTGTAGTAAGCAATTGCATTTTCTTCTTGATCAACTTCACGAAGTAACTCACCGTAATAGAAATACGCAAAGATCAATTGGTCATCATCTTGAATGCTCTCAAAATAAGGCATATATTTTGTAAGACTATCAATTCCTACCTGATACGTTTTTTGGTAATAACTCGTCACACCTTGATTTATCGCAAAATGATTTTGATATGATTCATCTTGCAATCGGATAGCTTCTTTGTATCCCAATTGATTGTAATAGGTTGCAGAATCTACATTTTGTATGTCATTAAATACATTTGCCAACGCCGTAATAGAGTTTAAATAAGCTTGTGTGGTAATTTCAGCTTCATTTTTTTGACTGTAGGCATAATTTTTTTGGTATAATTCTATAGCTTCTGCTGTGTTTCCCAATCGCCTTTTGACAATTCCCAGATTGTATTGCGCACGCGAAATCATATCTTTTTGATCAAATTGTTGTGCATAATTGTAAAATTGAAGATAATTGTCTGTAGCACGTTGATAGGCTCGTTTTGAATAGAAAAAATCGCCCTTTTTCTCAAATGCTACCGCAGGATAATATTTGTTTGGGTTGTTTGCTGTTTGCATAATAATGCTATCGCAATATGTGAGTACATTTTCGTCACTATGTGCTACGGAGAGCATGCGATAGCCCACAATTATTTTGGTCTCTTGATCGGCGACTTTACTATCTTTCTTCGCTTTTTCCAGAAATCGTTTCCCATAAAAGATTTTCTGGGCTTCGGTTTCAGCTTCACTAAATAGATTGTAAATTTCTTGATAATCCATACTTTCAATTTCTTTGATTTTTGGATCTTTCTGCGTCTTGCAACTATAAAAGCCACTAACTAACAGCAGAAATGCAAGCTGGAGGATGGTTTTAGCAATTAAAAATTGCTTTTTCTTGATACTATACACTGGCAACAATGGTAGTTTTAGGTTTGTTATAAACGTCAATAAATGTACTCTTTATTTATAAAAAGGTACAAATTCATGAATTTAGATATTAGATTTATGAATTTGTACCTTTTTATAAATAAAGAGTACATTTATTGACGTTTATAACAAACCTAAAACTACCATTGTTGCCAGTGTATAGTATCAAGAAAAAGCAATTTTTAATTGCTAAA
>JBCCLS010000578.1:0-2888 GCA_039026835.1 Bacteroidota bacterium
CTAAGATCAAAAGCTAGTCTAGCCATCTAAAACGGCTCAAATCACACGTCTCAAATCGTAAAAGTGGTTTTTTAGATACGTTTTTTGTGTTTTTGTGTTTTTGTGTTTTTGTGTTTTTTGTTGATTCGCTAATTCGTTGATTTGTGACTTGTTGATTTGTTTTCTGTGGATTTGCTACTCACAAATTCAAATACAAGCAAACTCAACAACTCATCCACTCAACTATTAACATACTCAACAACTAAACTACCAAAATCTAAAAGCGAAGCGCATCCAACAGCGAAGCGAATCCAACAGCGAAGCATATCTCCCAAAATAAGACGTCTCAAATCGTATCCTAAGCCGTTTCTACACGTTTTAGGTCGCGCAGCAGCGTATGATGTTGCAAATTTGTATCAACAAAACGAAACAAAATTTATTCATCATGAAAACGCTAAAAAATTACTTTAAAAGAATTACTTCTCCTATTACTCAAAAAGACTGGTTTGCTGATCTCATGTTTGCAGTGATCCGAATTATCACAGGTATGTTATTGGCTATTGACTTTGGTGCCAGCAAATTTGGAATGCCTTGGACAGCAGAAGGACAAAACTTAAACTTATTCGAAGTATCTGCTTGGTTTCCTGAAGATGTAGCCAACTACGGCGGAATTTTCGCAGCGTTCCCAGTATTTTTTGCTTGGATGGGCGCATTTAGTGAAGCTGTTGGCGGATTGTTATTCGCACTCGGATTGCAAACACGCATTGCTTCCTTTTTAATTATGTGTACCATGTTGGTTGCCATATTTATGCAAAAATGGGGACAAGGAACGTGGGGAATGCTTCCTGCAATGGGCTTCTTATGGGTTTCTATTTACCACATATATTTAGGTTCTGGACGTTTCGGAATTGACTATCTAATCAGTAAAAAACTAAAAGCATAACGATTCATTCATCATTCATCAATCATCAATCATTTAATCATTTAATCATTTAATCAAAATAACATTATGAAAACGCTAATTACATTATTCATCACAATCACAGTAACATTTTTTACACAAGCACAAGAAACAGTAAGCATGTCCGACTTTTCAAATTTAGACAATACCAACTGGACAGGCGAATTGATGTACGTAGATTACAGCGACAGCAGCAAAGTAACACTACCAACAACTTTAGAAATTAAAGTGAAAAAGAATAAAGTTGTACTCTACACTAAATATCCAAACGAAAAAAGTGCGAACGGAAAAAGTTCTTTAAAATTGAGTAAAGACGGAACGCATATTGGAAATCAAAAAATTACCAGAGTGAACAGAATGGCAGACGGAAGTATGGAAATTGAAACCATGTATGAGGGCCAAGATGATAACAGAGACGCAACCATGTTTATCACCTACTTCTTTACAGATTCAAAGCTTTCTATGCAAAAAGAAGTCGAATTTAAAGATACACCTGGAAAATTTGTTCGCAACAGATATACATACACTAAATCTTAATAAAGCAATTGAAAAGTAAAAAAGTCATTCTGGATGTTACAAAAATACCATTCAGAATGACACTTCAAAAAAAGTAACATCAAAACCATCAATTAAAAAATAAACAGATGAAACACATATTTAGCATCCTCGCAATCGCAGTTCTTTTTTGTACAACAAGTTGTGTACAAGAAACACATTTAAAAACAGTAACCGTAAAATTAGATATGAATGGCGTATCTACCGTTGAAAATGTTGGTGTTAAAGGAAACTTTACCAATCCTTCCTGGCAGCAACTAATTCCACTAACAGACGAGGATAATGACGGAATTTACGAAATTACCCTAAGTCAAAAAACAGCAGCAAATGGTATTCTATTCAAATTTGTAAACCAAGGCGCGTATGAATTAAAAGAACAGCCTAATCGCAAATTGACTTTTGAATACAAACCAGAAACAATTCTATACGAAGCGGTTTTTGACAATCCTGAAGCAAAAATAACCGTTCAATAACCAACAACACTTCCATAAACTCACTATAAAAAACAAAAAGATGAAAAAGATATTATTTATTTTACTACTGATAGGAAACTTCGCTTTTGCACAAGTAAACGGAAATAAAAACATTATTACACGTACATTTCCACTAGAAAACATTCAAAAAATTAAGATCAATTTTTACGCAAAAATTACCATTGATCCATCTGCCAAAGAAGGCATGACCATCACTACCGACGAAAATGTAATGGATTTAATTGGAAAAGAAGTCGTAGACAATACACTCTACTTAGATCAAATCAAATGGATTGAACCAACGCAAGCAACCATTATGATTGGTGCACCAAATCTACGTCAAGTAGAAACCGGAACACATGATGTAACAAAAATTATCAATGTTGACAATGACTATTTACAAGTGACCGCACCAATTGGCACCATCATTATAGAAGGAAAAACAAAAGAATTTGGCTTAGGTGTCGAACTTGCCAACGTAGATGCTTCTAAATTAGTAGCAGAAAATGCAAATGTCAATATTTGGAGTTGGGGAAATGCCAAAGTAAATGTGACTAACAAACTTGACGCAATCGTAAAAAACAGCGGAAAATTAATCTATGTAAATTCACCTAAAAAAATTAACAAAAAAACACGCAAAGACGGACGCATTGTCAGTGCAGAAACGTCAGACAGTATTGAAAATCCTGAGGCAGAATGGATTCATTTCAAAATAAAAAACAACAATTCCAATCGAAATAACTTTTTTGTGGTGGGACCTAAAAAAGATGGTTCTAAATTTAGCTACGGATTTCCAATGATGCCAAATGCTACCAGAAAAGAAAACTGGACTATTGGCACAAAAATATACAAAGTCAGCAGTTTAGGCTTTAGAAAATTATTAGTCACTATCAAAAAAGAAGATGCAGATACTACTGTAA
>JBCCLS010000579.1:0-2868 GCA_039026835.1 Bacteroidota bacterium
CCCGCATTATTGATCAACACATCAATAGGTGTATTTCCTATTTCCCTTAAAATAGCTTCACTACTAGCAGTTTCACTTAAATCTTGGATGATAATTTTGATGTGTACTGTAGCAATCCTTCTAATATTTGTGATGGCTATACCTAATTTTTCTACATCAATATCCACTAAGATTAAATTGTAATTGTCTTTTGCTAGCAATACCGCAAATTCAAATCCTAATCCTGAGGCAGCGCCCGTAATTAAAGCTGTTTTGCGTGTTGTTTTCATGTTGATGAATTTTAAAAATCAACCTGAAGCGCAAGACCTCCACTCGCAAAAGATTGCAAGGCATTCACATTGGCACGGAGTTGTATTCCTACAGAAAAGTAGTTACCTATCATGCATTTAAGTTTGGAAACAAGCGGAACGCCAACAGTTGTTTGCCGATCATAGGTTCTAACTTCCATTGTTGGTTCTTTGAGATAAAAATAACTTGCACCTACAAATCCATCCCAATACAACCAAGATGTCAATTCAAATGTCTTTCCCCACAACAAACCAATATCTGAAAAGGATTCTCCAAAAGCGGATGGAAAAATATCGAGTTCTCTACCAACTTGTGCAGAAATCAAAAAGTTTTGTGTTTTATACGATAGTCCAATATCTCCACTCATACTAAATCCTGTGGATTTATTGGCAACATATAGAGAAAGTGGATTTATTGATATGGATTCAAAGTTGAAGTTGTGTCGTTCCTGTGCATTCATTAAAACAGATACAAATAATAAGAGCATACATAGTTTTTTCATCATAAAGAATTTTAAAGAAATATATTATCCAATAGTGAGTGTTAAGTTTTGAAGTGCAATAATGGTGAGCACCGTTAAGCCTGAAACTGTAGAAACAAGCACTGTGTAAATCGTAGATAGTGTTTTATTTTTGAGACGCAAACGTGCAATCTTGGAAGTGTCAATTTGTAAAGTATCTTTTTGAACGATTCCATAATACATACCTTCCTTTTTAAGAATCTTTTTGTATTTAATTTTTTCACCAGATAGCGTATGAATTTTTACGCGTCCGTTACTTTTGACAGCTTCCTCTATTGTTGAAGATTTTGATCTGTATACCTGACAGCTTTGAAAGAATACTAAAATAATACAGACAATACTTAGACATTTAGCATGTTTTTTAAATGTTCTCATAAGTTGTGTTTTTTTAAATTGATATGAAACGAAAGTAGTTTTGCCCCAACACTTTCCTATCCGAAATATTGACCGACAATGATATTCGGATGCTTTTTGTGTTGTCTTTTTTGAAGTGTAAAATGTGAAATGATCTACGAATGTATGCAACTAAAAACTGTCAAAACCTTTGTAAATACAGTATTTTTCATGGGAATAAAAGAAAAACAATGCTACGATTGAAGCGTCTTTTTGGGGAAGGAAAACAACGGATAATTTGTTTGCTTTGTGATGATGTCTACGATGTCCGAAATCTTGTTTGGATTAAAATTTGGGACAATTTTCGTTATATGTACAGTACGATTAATGTGTTTTTCGATATTCAGAAGGTGTGAGATTTGTAAACTTTTTGAATGCTGTGTAAAAAGTAGAACGCGAATTAAAACCACATTCCAATCCAATAGCAACAATGGTATAATTGTCAAAATCGTCATCTTTGAGCAGTGCTTTCGCTTGTGCCACACGCAACGAATTGATATAATCAGAAAAGTTGTATTCACTATAACTATTGATCAATTTTGACAAATGTCCTGCACTGATATTGAGTTCGTCAGACAATTGTTCCAAACTTAATTTGGCATCTAAAAAGCGTTGTTCTGAAAGAATATAAGTTGCAATCGCTTCAAACTCCTGTTGATGTTTTTCTGACAAATCATTTTTTGAGTTAGTAGCTACATTGGTCGCCGTTTCCGATTTTAACGCTGCCAACTTTCCACGCAACATAATCCGATCGTGCAACAACGTATAGCGTGAAGTCCCGTGATATCCTATCCAATACAATAAAATAGAGGTTGCCAATCGTAACGGATAATACGCTCGATAATCTTCAAAATATGAATTCAATACAATAGCTAAAATCCAGAATCCTAGTACAAATCCACCCAAAATCAAAAAGATTTTCAACCATTTAATATCATCGTAATTCGCAATAAAATCGAGTAATTTACTTTTCTCAAACACAATTCGAAAGCATTGATAAAACAAGAAAATAGAAAACGCCGCATTGACTATTTCTTCTACAGTAGTATACATTTTAATGGAAGAAATATCAGTTTCTGAAGCCATCAAAATAAATACACTTCGCACGATCAATTCCAATACAAACAATCCGATAGCAAAGCTAAAAAAGCTGCGTACTTTATCTTGAATTTTTAGATAATGAATCAAAAACAAGTAAAACATAGGCATGATCAACATGTACCATGGCACTAAAAATTGGCGTAAAAAGAAAAGATCAAACCGAAATTCTTTGGCAATCAGCCACGCTTGCAAATTATTGAGCGATAAAAAGAATACTGTAAGATTTAAAAAGATAATTACTTTGCCTACTTTCTTTTGGGAAAATAGCGTAAATCCATTGAAAATGAAGCCTTGAACCGCTCCGGCAATTAGTAAAAAATTAAAAAAATTGGCATCCATTAATTTTTCTTTGGCGTGAAAGTAGGAAACTCACAATGATACATATAAATACCTGATTTACAATTTTTTAAAAATTTACAGAATGTGGTTTTACAGATTTCCGTATGCACTTTTGTATTCAGTTCTCAGGTTTATAATAATGCTAACTTAGGAAAAAAGTTTCAATAATTATAATTGAAATCCGATGATTTTATTTCTAATCAATACGTATTATTCAAGAATAAATA
>JBCCLS010000580.1:0-2862 GCA_039026835.1 Bacteroidota bacterium
GAATTTCATTTCCAAAAATAGATTGCATAAACCCAAAACGTTTTTTAGTGTTCTTTTTTCGGATAAATTCTAAGGATTTGTTGGTTGAAATTCTGTAAATCCACGTAGAAAGTTTAGAATTTCCTTTGAATTTATGAATTGAGCGAAATATTTCTACAAATACTTCTTGCGCCACATCTTCGGCGTCTTCTTTGTTGGGTACAAATGACAAACAAGTATGAAAAATACGCTGCTGGTATTCGTCTATCAATCGACTATACGCAGCTCGGTTTCCAGATTGTAAATCGGCTATAAAAGTAGTTTCGCTCAATGAATTTATTTGATTGAATTGGTGTAAACTTTTTCTTGTATAAATAAACTAAAAAATATAAACATAAAACAATACCTTTGCGGTTTAATTTGAATTTGATGCGATTACACAGAAATTTAGTTTTTTCAGTCATTGATGGACTAAACTTGATATTTAATGAAGGAGCGTATGCTGATAAAGTAGTAGAAAAATTACTGAAAAGAGATGCGCGTTGGGGAAGTCGCGATCGTAAGTTTGTCGCAGAAACTACGTATGAAATTGTTCGCTGGAAACGCTTGTATGCGGAAATAGCGGATATCAAAGAAAACTATTCCCGTGAAAATTTATGGCGCATTTTTGCAGTTTGGGCAACCTTACGCGGCATAGAATTACCCGATTGGAATCAATTGGCAGGAACACCAACTCGTAGAATTAAAGGTCGTTTTGATGAAGTGTCCAAGATTCGAAAAATCAAAGAATCCATCCCAGATTGGCTAGATGAATTGGGCGTACAAGAACTTGGAGAAGCTTTATGGACCAAAGAAATTCATGCATTGAATCAGCAAGCAGATGTGATTCTTCGTACCAATACACTAAAAACTACACGAGAAAAGTTACAACAGCTACTTGCCAAATTGGACATTCACACAGAAACAATTGAAGGATATCCTGCTGCGTTGCGTTTAAAAGAACGCGCCAATATTTTTAAGAATGACGCCTTTAAGAGCGGATTGTTTGAAGTGCAAGATGCTTCTTCCCAACTAGTTTCTGAACTGCTAGATGTACAACCAGGCATGAAAGTCGTAGATACATGTGCTGGCGCTGGTGGAAAATCATTGCATTTAGCGGCTTTGATGGAAAATAAAGGTCACGTAATTTCTTTGGATATTTACGAAGGAAAATTGCGCGAATTGAAGCGTAGAGCCCGACGAAATGGGGCACACAATATAGAAACTCGCGTGATTTCTTCCACGAAAGTGATCAAAAAATTATACGACAAAGCCGATCGCGTACTAATTGATGCACCGTGTTCAGGTTTGGGCGTTTTGCGTAGAAATCCAGATGCAAAGTGGAAAATTCAACCTGACTTCTTAACAAAAATAAAAGACACACAACAAGATATTTTACAACGATATTCACGCATGGTAAAATCAGGAGGAAAACTAGTGTATGCTACGTGTTCTATTTTACCATCAGAGAATCAACAGCAGGTAGCAACTTTCTTAGCTTCAAACAAAGATTTCACACTTGTAGAAGATAAAAAAGTATTGGCGTCCACGTCAGGATTTGACGGATTTTACATGGCACTGCTCAAACGAACTTAAAACCCTAAATTA
Source organism: Bacteroidota bacterium (assembly GCA_039026835.1). GTDB lineage: Bacteria > Bacteroidota > Bacteroidia > Flavobacteriales > Flavobacteriaceae > Kordia. The sequence continues at coordinate 1,627 of JBCCLS010000580.1, forward strand.
TTCAATATTACACGTATTTACAATGAAAAGAATTTTACTTTTATTAATTGGATTGATTTCACTCACAGTTTCGGCGCAACAACCGTACTACGATGATGTTGATCTTACACTTTCAGGAACACAACTACGCGACGAATTAGCAATTAAAGTGATTAATACACACTTAAATCCTTTAAATTACTCTGAAATTTGGGATGCCATTCGCAATACAGACGAAGATCCAAGCAACATGAACAATGTTTTGTTATTATATGGTTGGGAAGATGGAACTGACAGTGATGTTACAAATGATGCCTCAAGAGGTAAAAATGACAATGGAGGAAATGTTGGCGATTGGAACCGAGAACATACATTTGCCAATTCGTTAGCAAATCCGGACTTAGATGCTATTGGACAAAACGGAACGGCATATAGCGATGCGCACAATTTACGCCCAACCGACGTTCAACGAAACGGACAACGCGGAAGCAGATTGTTTGGTGCAGGTTCAGGAAATTCAGGTGTTTCTGGTACAGAATGGTATCCTGGTGATGCCACTGCTGGTGGTAACGACTGGCGTGGTGATGTAGCAAGAATTGTAATGTATATGTACATTCGCTATGGAAACCAATGTGCGCCAAATTTGGTAGCTGTAGGAACTCAAAATAGCGTGGATGCTAATATGATTGATCTGTTGTTAGAATGGAATGCTGCTGATCCAGTGTCGCCGATTGAAGATGCGCGTAATGCATATCACGAAAATATTTTTAATGCTACAGCACAAGGAAACCGAAATCCTTTTATTGACAATCCACGTTTGGCAACAGAAATTTGGGGAGGAACGCCTGCCGAAGATCGTTGGGGAATTTACAGCGCAGACACACAAGCGCCATCAGTACCAATGAATGTGATGGTGAGCAATGTAACTTCAAACACGATAGACCTTACTTGGGATGCTTCTACGGATAATGTTGGCGTTACAGAATACGATGTATTTGTAGATGCAAACTTTTATCAAACCGTGACAACAACTACAATAACAATTACTGGATTGTCTGCTTCTACGACATACAGTCTCACGGTTGCAGCCAAAGATGCAGAAGGAAATACCTCAGCACAGTCAACTCCTTTAAATGGTACAACGTTGATGGGCGGCGGTGTAGGCTCAGAATTATATTTTTCTGAATATATAGAAGCAATTTCTAGTGCTTTATTTAATGAACTTCCTTCTATATATTCAGAAAAATATAATTCTGA
>JBCCLS010000581.1:0-2855 GCA_039026835.1 Bacteroidota bacterium
ATCTTATTTATCAAAATTGGTAAATGCTCACAAAGGAAAATCATTCACAGCTTACATTACTGATCTGCGTGTCAATTATGCAATTCGACGCTTAAAAGAAGATAGGAAATTCCGATCATATACCATTGATTCTATTGCTAGAGATATTGGATTTAACCGTTCTGAATCTTTTTCAAGAGCGTTTAAAAACAAAACAGGTTTATATCCATCGTATTATATAAAAAGACTTGATAGTCAGAATATTGAGTAGAAAAATATAGTACTCGGGATTTATGAATTTCTAGATACTTTCTTTATAAAACCTTACTTGTGGATTTATATTTGTGCATAACTTATGAAACCTTACGAATATGAAGAAAAAACAAATTATCTCCAAACTCAAATTCCAAAAAACAACTATTGTATCCTTTAAGACACTAAAAAATGTCATAGGAAAATCATTTGCAAATGTAGACACAGTAGCCATTTCCATAAATGGTGTTACGTGCCATTCATTTGTAGATTGTCAAACCCGAGGTGATGAGCACACCTGTTTATCTTGCCAAGATGGAGAATGTACACGTCCTACAAATACAGGATCAAAAGTAACTGATTTTTGTGGTGGTACTGGCAATGGAACAAAAACAAATCGAAACTGTTCAAATTCAATAAATTGCTAACACTTAAAGAAAACTTAGTATGAATAAAAGAGCTTGCAAGTTGTAAGCTCTTTTTTATTCATATAAAAAGAAATTAAAGATGCGAACAGCTATACTGTACACTGAAAATTAATATTTTTACAAAACGTACCATGAAAACATATACAATGTATTTAAGAATACTATTGCTTTTACTTTTTTTTACGATTACTTCCTGCAGAGAGAAAACCAAAGAAGCTACTGAGAAAACAGCAACAACAGAATTAAAATTTACCAATGCCGTCAAAGGAAGCAAACATATCAATATTCCTGGAACACGCTTGTTTATCATTCCTCCGGATGGTTTTGAAATTTCTAAAGGTTTTGTTGGTTTGGAAAAAGATGCAACTGGAATTCAAGTATTAGAGCTCAAAGAAGGTAATTTTGATTCAAACAGTCGTAACTTCTCCAAAGAAAAATTAGAAGAAACAGGCGTAGAAGTCCTTGAATATAAAGAGCTTACTGTTGGAGAATATCCTGCAAAATACGCAGTCATGTCAGGCAATAATGGTTTGAAAGCCATCACATTGTTATTTGGAAATGATACTTTTAGCGTATCAATAAACGCATTCATGCCTTTACTTACCAACAAAGAGGAAGAATTACGTATTATAAACGCATTGCAAACGCTATATTACGATATAGACTTTACGGTAGACCCGCTAGCAAATGTACAGTTTACATTAGACGAAAATGCATCTAAGTTCAAATTTACAAAATCTGGCGCAAATGTATTCATCTATACTGTTGATGGAATTAAAAAAGACTCGTATGCAGACGATTCTATGATATTAGTGACAACGTTACCCATTGATGAATCGATGACATTGCGAAGCACTGCAGAACGCATCATAAATGGTTTAGAAGCGAAAGGATTGCTTCAAGTTGCAGAAATTAAAAACAAGAAATCACAAGTAGTAGACGATATACGTATGTATCAACTGGATGTGCACGGAACCCTCAAAGGAGAAAAGGTAATTTTGTTTATAAAAGTAGCTGTAAATTATGATGTGGTATGTACGTTGCAAGGAATTATTAAATCAAATTTAGAAGAAGATTTAGCGGAAGCGAAAAAGCTTGCGAATACCTTACAATTGAAGAACTAGCGCATGAATCCTGCGGAAGCGTACATCGTAAATCAACCTGAGCCATACAAATCAATACTCCTTGAGTTGCAAGTGCTTATTGAACATTTGTTACCAACCGCTGAACTAAAGTATAAATACAAAATTCCGTTTTACTATTACAAAGGCAAACCATTTTGCTATCTCAATGCAAGTCACAAACGAAAATATGTAGATGTAGGAATCGTAAAAGGAGGCGAAATTACAGTGCATCCTTCGCATTTGGTCACAAAAGACCGAAAAAAGATGGCGTCATTGCGCTACAAAAATGTGAAACACATCAACAACACACTTTTCTTTGACGTCATAAAACAAGCTGCGAGTATGTACTAGGAGCTTTATATCTAAAAAGGTCTAAGTAATCTAATTCAGTCTAGAACGAGTTAATCGTCTTGCGAATTTTAACCAAATTGCTAAGTAAATTTTCTAAGTGATCTAAATGCAACATATTGGCGCCGTCACTCTTAGCATTTGCAGGATCAAAATGTGTTTCTATAAACAATCCGTCAACATTATTTACAACACCTGCACGCGCAATGGTTTCAATCATTTCAGGTCTTCCACCAGTCACACCGCTCGATTGATTGGGTTGTTGCAAGGAATGCGTTACGTCTAAAACGGTGGGCGCGAATTGCTTCATGGTTGGAATGCCACGAAAATCTACAATCATATCTTGGTAGCCAAACATTGTTCCGCGATCGGTAATCCACGCGTTTTCATTTCCAGAATCGTGTACTTTTTTAACCGCGTGTTGCATACTTTCCGGACTCATAAATTGTCCTTTCTTCAAATTCACAACTTTGCCTGTTTTGGCAGCTGCCACTACCAAATCTGTTTGACGCACTAAAAACGCGGGAATCTGCAACACATCTACATATTGTGCCGCTTTTGTAGCATCTGATACTTCATGAATATCCGTAATCGTAGGAATGTCAAACGTTTCAGAAACTTTTTTCAAAATTGCTAAGGCTGCTTCATCTCCGATTCCAGTAAAACTATCAATGCGACTGCGATTGGCTTTCTTAAAGCTTCCTTTAAATACATACGGAATTTC
>JBCCLS010000582.1:0-2845 GCA_039026835.1 Bacteroidota bacterium
AAGCTGTTCTCGATACAATTTTCTATCTATCTCGACTGCACTCGAGATAGATAGAAAACCACTCGAACTGACGTTTTGTACTTTTTTGAATATAAAAAAACGGTTCTTAGAATATTTTAGAATAAAGCTTAGCATAATGTTTCAAAGCTTTTACATGAACCTTTTTTTACTTCTCTATCAAATCCGTTTGATTGCGAAACACCAATTCTTCATTAAATTCATCTAACAAAATAATACTATCCGCGGTGACTTTTCCGCTTAAGATTTCTTTAGACAATGCATTGAGCACTTTGCGCTGAATGACACGCTTTACTGGTCGCGCACCAAACTGTGGATCAAATCCTTGTTGTGCTAAATAGGTGATTGCTTCCTCAGTTGCATCTACCGTAATTTGCTGTTTTGCGAGCATTTTGATAGTTTTTCGAATCTGCAAGCGTACAATTTCCTTGATGTCGTGTTGCGTCAATGGTGTAAACATCACAATATCATCAATACGATTCAAAAACTCAGGACGCACCGTTTGTTTTAGTAAACCTAATACTTCTACTTTGGCGGCTTCGGTGGCACTGTACATGTCTTGTACCGCTTTGAATTTTTCTTCAATGATATGACTTCCCATATTTGACGTCATAATGATGATGGCATTTTTAAAATCCGCTACACGTCCTTTGTTATCTGTCAAACGACCTTCATCCAACACTTGCAATAAAATATTAAAAGTATCCGGATGCGCTTTTTCAATTTCATCAAGCAATACGACAGAATACGGTCTGCGTCGTACGGCTTCCGTCAATTGTCCGCCTTCGTCATAACCTACATATCCTGGAGGCGGGCCCACCAATCTGCTTACTGAATGTGATTCTTGATATTCACTCATATCAATGCGCGTCATGGCATTTTCATCATCAAACAAATAGGAGGCAAGTGCTTTTGCCAATTCTGTCTTTCCAACGCCTGTCATTCCTAAAAATAAGAAGGAGCCAATTGGGCGATTGGCATCTTGCAATCCTGCGCGACTTCTGCGAACAGCATCGGAAACTGCCGTAATTGCTTCTTCTTGTCCCACAACACTTTTGTGCAATTCTTTTTCTAGTTGTAGCAGCTTTTCTCGTTCACTCTGCAACATTTTGGTCACTGGAATTCCCGTCCATTTGGCTACTACTTCTGCAATATCTTCATTAGTAACTTCTTCCTTGATCAGTGCATTTTCTTCTTGTGTTTGCAGTTCTTGTTGCAACTGATCTAGTTTTGCTTGTGCTTCTTTGATTTTTCCATAGCGCAATTCGGCTACTTTTCCATAATTTCCTTCGCGTTCGGCTCTTTCCGCTTCCGCGCGATAGTTCTCAATAGCTTCTTTGGTAGCCTGTACTTGATCGACCACATCTTTTTCTGATTGCCATTTGGCAAAAATTTCATTGCGTTCGTCTTTCAAGTTTGCCAATTCCAGATTTAGGGCTTTGAGTTTGGCTTCGTCATTTTCACGTTTAATGGCTTCAATTTCAATCTCCAACTGCATAATGCGTCTGTCCAAGACATCTAATTCTTCTGGCTTGGAATTGATTTCCATGCGTAATTTTGAAGCTGCTTCATCAATTAAATCAATAGCTTTATCAGGCAAAAAACGATTGGTGATGTAGCGTTGTGACAATTCTACAGCAGCAATAATAGCTTCGTCTTTGATGCGTACTTTGTGATGTGTTTCGTATTTTTCTTTGATACCACGCAAAATCGAAATTGCACTTTCGGTATCAGGTTCTGTCACTGTAATTTTCTGAAAACGACGTTCTAAAGCTTTGTCTTGCTCAAAATACTTTTGGTATTCATCGAGTGTGGTAGCTCCAATTGCTCTGAGTTCACCACGCGCTAAGGCAGGTTTTAGAATGTTTGCAGCATCCATAGCACCTTGTCCGCCACCAGCGCCGACCAACGTATGTATTTCATCAATAAATAGAACAATATCACCATCTGCAGAAGTGACTTCTTTAATAACAGCTTTTAAGCGTTCTTCAAATTCACCTTTAAATTTTGCACCTGCAATTAATGCGCCCATATCGAGTGAATATATTTGTTTGTCTTTCAGATTTTCTGGGACATCACCTTGTATGATTCGGTGTGCCATGCCTTCTGCAATCGCTGTTTTTCCTACGCCAGGTTCGCCTACCAAAATTGGATTGTTTTTGGTTCTACGTGAAAGAATTTGCAACACACGACGAATTTCTTCATCACGACCAATAACTGGATCGAGTTTTCCGTCGTTGGCAAGTTGATTTAAATTGTTTGCGTATTTATTGAGCGAATTATAGGTTTCTTCTGCATTGGCTGAGGTAACGCGTTCGCCTTTGCTTAGTTCTTGGATAGCAGCTTTTAAACCTTTTTCAGTGACACCTTGATCTTTTAAAATCTGTGCAACTTTGCTATTTGACTTGAAAATGGCAAGAATCAAATGTGAAGTAGACACAAATTCATCATTCATCTCTTTCGCAACAATATTCGCGTCCGTCAAGGTTTTTCCTGCCGCAGGCGATAACATAATAGTTCCACCGCTCACTTTTGGAAAACTATTGAGTGTACTTTCTAAAATTTGATTGAGCAGTGCTACATTTACATTCAGTTTTTTTAATAAAAATGGCAATACATTATCATCAACATCAATAATAGCTTTAAAAAGGTGTTCATTTTCAATTTGTTGATGTCCGTAAGCTTGGGTCAATTGCTGTGCTTGTTGTACAGCTTCTTGTGATTTTATGGTATAATTGTTAAAATTCATAGCGTTCGGTTCTGTGTTTTTTTGGTAAATTTGCAATAGTTATTCCAATTGAGAAAGCAAGACAAAATGGCGGTTAAC
>JBCCLS010000583.1:0-2843 GCA_039026835.1 Bacteroidota bacterium
ACTTTTTTAAAATTCTTAAAAATGATTTGTAGAGTATTCTGTTTCCTCGCTATTTTTTTGATTTCGTCTACGGCAACTTTTGCACAAGACAGCTTGTATGTGAAGTTAGATGGTAAAAATCGTGTGAAAGAATTGGGAACACTTCGAAATGGTGAAAAGCATGGCTTGTTTTTTAAATATAAAAACAATGGCAAACACAAATCCTTTATATATGAAAATGGTAAGAAACGTAAACTAGCCACTTCCGAAGTGACTACAGAAAAGAAATACGATCCCAAATCAAAAGGTCAGATTTTAGAAGAAAGCTTCGGAATTTTAAAAGATGGAAAAAGAGACGGTTTGTGGCTCACGTTTAACAATAATAATATTTTTATCACGGCATCTATGTACAATGCTGGTGTGTTGGAAGGTACAAATTACGATTTTCATCCCGACGGTGAAGTCCGCAGAATTGAGCACTATAAAAATGGGGAAAAGCATGGAAGCTGCAAAGAATTTCATGCGGGTGGTGCACTGCATTACAATATGCAATACGTCAACGGTAAAGTGATAGACGGCAATGTGATTTATTTTTATCCGAATGGAAATAAAAAGATTGTCAACTCCTTCAAAAACGGCTATAAGTCTGGAAAAAGCACCACGTATTACGAATCGGGTGCTGTAGAAATTGAAGGTGAATATCGAGGAAAAGGCACACCGGAAGGACCTTGGAAAGAATATTACGAAAATGGCACACTGAAAGAAGAATACTATTACAAACACGGACTGTTTCATGGTGAATACAATATTTATGATGAAAACGGAAAGGTTCTGGAACAGTACATCTATAGAAATGACAAGTTGATTAAGACGATTCGGAACTAGGTATTGGGTGTTGGGTTTTGGGTCGCTTCGCTCTTTGGTATTAGACCGCTGCGCTGTTAGAACTTAGACGGTTTTGTTTTGTTTTGTTCCTGCTGTCGCAGGAATTTTATGTACTTTTAGTTGAGTATGTTTTCTTTATTGATTTTAGACCACTGCGCTGTTAGAATCTAGATTGCTTTGCTATTGGACTTCTTCTTAACTCCTAAAAGTGTACTTTTTAATTGCTTTTGTGATTTGTGTTACTGTTGCTCGATAATTTTAGCTTGATATACTGTTAGTTTTTTATGTATCTAAATAACATTCATGATAAAACACAACAGTGGCTTTATCTTTTCCGCAGTGTAGCAGGGATTTTTCGTTAAAAATTTCTGAAACCATGGAAGAAATTTAGAAAAATTCATGCGGTTTTGGTTTTTTCCTAAAAGAAAAACCAAAAACACCTCTGGAAAAGCGCACTTTCTTTTGTTTCTTTTCTTTGTGCGAGCAAAGAAAACGAAAATAAAAAATTGAAATATAGTAATTTGTGCTCTATTTTCTTAGTGAGAATAATTTCTGTCTGAATAAAACGTATATCGAACTAATGTTACATATATGATTGTAGTGTATTAGCATCATTTATAGGTGAATACAACTACGATTAAATTGACTTTTAAAACCACCTATCACTCCTTACTTATACACTTTGAAAGATTTACCTTCTAGCGAATTCATTTTGAGCAAATTAACACGCTACAATCCTGAAAACCTTATCATTATTACGGGATTCCCCTTTTTCATGCGCATGCCTTTTTAGTAATTTTTGCTAAACTTAAAATTTTACAAATGAAAAAAAAGAACTTAAAATTAGGGAAACTCACACTTAAAAAAACAAATGTCGCCTCATTAGTAGAAAAGCAACAAATTAAAGGAGGTTCTAACGGTCCAGGCTGTAATTCTGGTGGAGATTGTACCGTATCATGTGTGCAAAACACTTGTACTTCCGTTCCACCTCCAAGACCTACAAATGTTTGCAATACAAAATTCCCGCAATGTCAAATGACAGATTTTGCTTGTGATTCTAATTGGAATCCAACTAGATGTAATTGCCACACCTCTCCGGGAGACTTTTTGTGCGATGCAGGAGGATTTGGTGGTGGACAAGCCTAATCCAAACTCAAAGTAAAAATACTAAACAAACAGCCCTGAAAGCAACCAAGCTTTTGGGGTTTGTTATTTATACGCTGCTGTTTCCATTAACTCAAACTTTTTTAATCATAAAAAGAAAAATATCACATTAAAGAAATTAAAACTGACAAAAACCAACGATACTGCTTTTTAGACAGCTTCTTTCATTTTCTATTGCTGTAAGTACGCTTTAAAATACGTGCATTCCTTGATGACTTCCTGGTAGAATTTTGTGTTTTCATAGTCCGTTAGTTGCTCAAATCCAATGGCATGTTCACCGCAAAAATCAGTTACAAAATACGAACTAGCTTCACGACTCCATTCAGCCCTATAACACATTTCTGATTTTGCTTTGAAAAAAGCGGCTTTGGCTTTGATCTCCTCATCAGAAGTAGATTCCATAGCCTTGTTAAAATAAAAAACAGCGGTTTCTAACATTCCAGAATACGATGTCGCATCTTGATTTCTCCAATCATCTTCCTCATTAATGGTATATCTACTATCATTTCCGCCACCTAAATAATGTAAGGTATTGACAAACCAACCTAATTCGCTTAAGTTATACCACGCATTGCCAAGCATGTAATAATAAGCGCCTGCATTGACCGCATCTTCTTCTGCTAATTTTTCTAACTTGACTAAGGTTTTTGCCAGCAATAGTTTATTGTCTTTATAACTTTCTTCTTCTATTTCAGGAGTTGTGAATATGTCTGGATAGCCTTCATGGAAGCGATCGCTTTGCTGCAAAAAACTCACATTGAAATATTCGCGGATAGCAGCAGAAAAGAGACTGTTGCGGATGCCTTCCCTATAAT
>JBCCLS010000584.1:0-2843 GCA_039026835.1 Bacteroidota bacterium
CAAAACTATTCCACGCTTCAAAATCTTCTTTTTCTATGCGTAATGTGTTGATAGTTATGTTTTTATATTGAATTATTTTTCCGTCTTTTTGCTCGTATGAAATGTCAAAACCATAATCTTTTCCATCATATTTGATCGGTTTTGGAACTGAAGTTACCTTATAACCTTCTGGCACGACAAACGTTGTGGTATATTTTCTTTGAAACTGATAATCAATTTTTTTGGCATATTTCCGTGCTTCAATATCAATTTTTTGCTTGGATAACACGCGGTCAATGTTGAGGTTGAGAATGGTCTTTGAACCTATGGTTTTAGCGTAATTTTCAATCTGTAAATCAAAATCAAGCGTTAAGGATTCGTATTTCGACTCAATTGGTGAGATCTGTATGTTTTGATATTTTGTTTTGTTATTGCCCAATGCCAAGGTTGTATTGAGGAATTCTTCATCAGTATTGTCTTTTTTCTTGTAAAGATAATCAGTGACAAAATCTACTTTTTCATAACCTGTCATCACACGTTTTTCAGAAGCTTTGATGTTTCCATCTTCAAAAGTAATTGTGGTATTGATCGCAGTTTTACTTTTTTCTGACGGTTGTACGGGCACTTTTTTCAATACAAATTTTTCTGGCGAAATTCCGATCAAGGCTTCTTTAGTTTGTGTAAATGCACTTGGCATTCCAAAACTCACATAACTATCAGTTCCATCAATAAAAATAGTATCGTTTTCAATAACAGTCGCAGTAATCATATGATTGTCTACCATTGGCGTTGGGACTTCATCATACAAATACGGACGATCGCGCGTACCAATCCATGTTCTGTAGGACGGAATGCCCACACGATTCAACATTACATAGAGTAAATTTGCCATGTCTTTACAGTCGCCATATCGGTTTTTGCACACGCTAGCAGCACCGCGCGGAATAAATCCGCCCAAACCATCTTCAAAAGCGACGTAGGTAATATTTTCTTGTACCCAATTATAAATAGCTGCCGCTTTTTCACGATCTGTGTTGTAGTTTTTAGCGATATCTTCTGCGATTTTGTATACTTTCTTTAAATCGTTTTCATCTACTTGTTTCGCGAGCGAAGCATACCAATTGTAAAGGTCATTTACATTGTTTAAGATTGGAAATGTTTCTCCGTTTTCGGTGTAATTTTTTATGTGTAAAATGACATGCGGCAAGTGATACAATGCAGATTCCGCATTGTCTTCTATACTAAATTTTGCGACATTTTCGGTAGTCCACGTGTAAATGTGACGATTGTTTTTTTCTTCTTTGGTAAAATCAATAGTAATATTGTCTGTATGAAACTCTTTAAAACCTATTTCCACATTTTTTGGGAATTCAATGCGTAATATTGCTTTCTGCGTAGGCGCGTACGTTCCAAAGCGAAACATTCCTAGAAAGTGTGGTTCATTGATAACTTCTTTATACTTTAAATCGGTAATGGCACCTTTGGTAACGCCAGGAAAGGTAAAGTTTTTTGTTTGCTGATCACTGTAAAAAATGCCATCATCAAATTCGTGTTTGGTTTCTATATAATCAACCGCTAATTTTTTGCCCGAACTTGGAATGTAGGTCGTCGCTTCAATATCTTGAATCTTGGTAAAACTATCAAACGGCAAGACTTCATTGGCAAAATACAATTTATTGGCAGTTACGTATTCTGCTTTTTCATGCACGTCCTTCACAATCGTAAATGCACCTTTATCGAGATTGATTTTAATGTTTTCGGTACGTTCTAGGAAACGGAAATCTTCGGAAGGATTTTTTTGTGCGAAACCAAGTTGGAGTACAAAACACAACAGTAGTGCGGGGAATTTCAAATATGATGTTGTCATAAATTACAATTTAAAAACGAGTGTGGAGAATCTGACTTCTTACAAACACATTTTTTAAAAATACAGTGTTTTTAAAGTTTACATGAACCACTAAATTAGTAAAAACTACGCAAGAAATAGTTGATTTCTCATTGCGAATCTTTAATTTTATAGAACAATTAACAAAAATGATTCCAACCTTTAAAAATATTCATCTAAAGTTTAAATTAGATGGAAATTATTTTAGCAGAGAAGCCCTCAAAGAAGTCGCCTATAGTTATGTAAAAGAAGGAACTCCCAATGAACAAATTATTGGTGATTTTCTACTAGATTGGCTTGATGAAAAAGACTATGTAGTTGTCAACACCTCAGGTTCTACAGGAATGCCTAAGTCCATTCGTTTGGACAAACAAGCCATGGTAGATTCTGCACTCGCAACAGGAGATTTTTTTGGATTGGAACCCGGTAATACAGCACTGCATTGTTTGCCTTCCAACTTTATTGCAGGGAAAATGATGCTCATTCGCGCTATGATTTTAGGCTTGTCCTTAGATGTGGTTGCACCGACTTCCAATCCGCTACAAAGACTTAAAAAAAACTATGATTTTTGTGCAATGGTGCCATTACAGGTAGAACATTCATTCGCATCTTTACACCATATAAAAACGTTGATTGTTGGTGGTGCGCCTGCTTCTGCTGCACTTGTGGAACGTTTGCAAGATGTTTCAACCAAAGTATTTGCTACGTATGGAATGACTGAAACCATCACGCATATTGCGGCAAAACCATTGAATCATCTTTCAAAAAATAAAAAAGCAAGCTATCAAACCTTACCAAATATCCAGATTACTACGGACAATCGAAATTGTTTGGTCATTGCCGCGCCGAGCATTACCAAGGAAAAAATAAGCACCAACGATGTGGTGGAAATTATTTCTCAAACTGAATTCAACTGGTTGGGCAGATATGACAATGTCATTAATAGTGGTGGTATCAAATTACATCCTGAACAAATAGA
>JBCCLS010000585.1:0-2830 GCA_039026835.1 Bacteroidota bacterium
ACATTAAAAAACTGTCAATTCAAGTGATTTTTCGTTCCTCAAAATCGTATTGAGAAGTACTTGGTACAACTAAAGAAACAAATAAACATCAAATTATCCTTAGATAAAATCTCAATATGATTTTGAGGAACGAAAAATCACTTGAATTGACAGTTTTTTAATGTAACAATTAGGTAATTTGAAAATGTACCAATTGATTTTTGATGTACGATTTACGATTTTTGATTTGAAATGCCCATCGTCTGTTCGAGTGTTTTTATGAAGCGAAGCGAAATAAAAATGTATCGAGAACGCTTTGAAGCAAAAAAAGACTTCAATACGTCATTAGAAAGCATGACGAAGTAATCTGTTGCTAGTAAAACACATAATTCCCCATGAAACAAATTGATACATTTTTTAAATCATCAAATTGATACATTAGTAAAAGATTGCTTCACTGCGTTCGCAATGACGAATCATAGTTTTTAATGTACCAATTTGAAAATTTGAAAATGTACTAATGATCTCATATACTTTTATACGTCATTGCGAAAATTTCATAGAAATTTGTGGCAATCTGTTTCTTTCAAAAGTAAAATCTGCTATGATTTGGACAGATTGCTTCACTACGTAATGACGAATCATAGTTTTGTATCTTTAGTTTAATAGTCCAAACAAATCTATTCCACTAACAACCCAGCACGCTTTAATAATGCTTCTGGTTTAGGTTCGCTTCCGCGAAAACGTTTGTACAAAGTCATAGGATGTTCGGTGCCACCTTTTGATAAAACATGCTCCACAAATTTTGACGCAATTTCTCGGCTAAAGATGTCATTTTCTTTAAAATATTCAAACGCATCCGCATCCAGTACTTCTGCCCATTTGTAACTGTAATATCCTGAGGAATAACCGCCTTGAAAAATATGTGAAAAAGCCGTACTCATACATGTGTTTGGATTTTCAGGAAACAAACGTGTATCTGTGAACGCTGCAGATTCATGTGCTTTTACATCCGAAATATCCATCGGATTTGTTCCATGCCAACTCATATCTAACAATCCGAAACTTAACTGACGCAGCGTGGCCATTCCTTCCAAGAATGTGGCAGATGCTTTGATTTTTTCAATGTATTCCATCGGAATTACATCACCTGTTTCATAGTGTTTGGCAAAAATAGCCAAGGCTTCTGCTTCGTAACACCAGTTTTCCATTACTTGACTTGGCAATTCGACAAAATCCCAAAATACAGACGTCCCGCTCAGACTCGGGTAGGTGGTGTTTGCCAACATGCCGTGCAATGCATGTCCAAATTCATGGAATAATGTGGTTACTTCATTAAATGTCAGCAAAGATGGTTTAGATTCTGTAGGTTTGGTAAAATTACACACAATGGATACGTGCGGACGTTCTACAGTACCATCTTTCCTGTATTGTGATTTATAGGAAGTCATCCAAGCGCCGTTTCGCTTTCCTTTTCTTGGGTGAAAATCAGCATAAAAAACGGCTACAAAATTATCTTGACCATCAAATACTTCGTATGTTTTTACATCTTCGTGATATACATCGATATCAAAAACTTGTTCAAAACGAATATCAAATAACTTTTCTGCCACAGTAAATGCACCATCAATGACATTTTCCAACTTAAAATAAGGTTTTAATTTTTCATCATCCAAGTTGAATAATTCTTGCTTTAATTTCTCAGAATAGTAAGCACTGTCCCAACTTTGCAATTGGTCAATACCATCTAATTTTTTTGCTAAGTTTGACAGTTGTTTGAATTCCCGTTCTGCCGCAGGTTTTGCTTTTTCAAGCAATTCATTCAAAAACGAAATTACCTTTTCAGGGGTTTCTGCCATGCGCTCTTCCAATACAAAATGCGCATGTGTTTCGTAACCAAGTAAATTAGCACGTTTGTGGCGAAGTTTTGCAATTTCTAATACATTGGCTTTGTTGTCAAGTGCATCATCTTTAAAAGCTTTTGAACCAAAAGCAGTTGCCATTTGTTCACGTAATTCACGATTTTCAGCATACTTCATAAACGGAATGTAACTTGGATAAGCTAAGGTAAAAACCCATCCTTCTTTATTTTCGCTTTGCGCGATAGCTCTTGCAGCTTCCAAAGCGCCATTTGGAATACCCGCTACGTCTTTTTCATCCGTTAGGTGTAACTGAAACTTATTTGTTTCTGCCAACACATTTTCGCCAAATGTCAGACTTAGTTTTGCTAATTTCTTGTCAATTTCTCGAAGAATTTCTTTCTTATCCGCAGGTAAATTGGCACCATTTCGCGAGAATGATTTGAACTTTTTATCGAGTAAGGTGCGTTGTTCTGTCGTTAAATCGAGCGTATCTTTCTGTGCATATACTGCTTTTACACGTTCAAATAATCCTTCATTCAACATAATATCATTGGACAATTCGGTCATTTTTGGAGAAATTTCCTGTGCCATTTTTTGAATATTCTCGTTGGTTTCTGCCGAATTCAGATTAAAGAAGATACTTGTAATGCGATCTAGTTGTTCGCCAGAATATTCAAGTGCCTCAATGGTATTTTCAAATGTAGGTGAATCTTCATTAGAAACGATCTGTGAAATTTCTTCTTTTGTGCGAGAAATTTCAATAGAAACTGCTGTTGTAAACTCATTTTCATCTATTTGCGAAAAAGGAGCTGTTGTGTGTCTTGTAGGAAACTTATGTATTAAAACTGTCATTTGAACGGACTATTTGTTTGTTTGGTCGATTTTCAATCGTTATCTTTGTAGGAAAAAACTATTTTTATGAAAAGTCGATAGATTTATTCAATCGAACTTGTAATTTTCTAAATTTTTGGAAGACCAAAGATGGAGGT
>JBCCLS010000586.1:0-2830 GCA_039026835.1 Bacteroidota bacterium
AAAATGACGCGCATATTACTATCTCTAGTATTTCTTTTATCCTTTGGAACTACTATAGCACAAAAAAGAGCCATTAGTCATGAAGATTATGATTTATGGAAAACCATCACAAAAACTGAAATTTCTACAAATGGAAATGTAGTAGCAACCACAGTTCAAACTTCAACAAGACGCGGTGACGGTTATTTACAAATCTACAATGCCAAAACAAAAGAGAAAACTATTTTTTTTAATGGTGAAAAAAGTGCCATCACTTACGACGAAAAGTTTATAATTTTCCAGAAAAAGCCCAAATATGCCACAAAGCGTCAAGAAAGAAAGGATAAAGTAAAAGAGGCTAACAAGGAAAAAGATGTATTGTATATTTACGACGTAGCCAACAACATGTTATACGATTCAATAGATCGCGTCAAGTCGTATAAACTTCCCCAAAAAAATAGCAGTTATCTCGTCATAGAAAAATTCAAAAACAAAAAGGACTCCATCAAAAGCGATAGTTTGCCAGCATGGAAGCATAACTACGCGCTAGTCTATAACTTACAACAGAAAACTCAAGATACTATATACGGCATCAAAAACCTGGCAGTATCCAAAGAAGGAACCACGTTTTATTACACCACAAAAAGTAAAAAAAACAAAAAGAAAGCTCACGGAGTGTATGCCTATGATACTAAGGCAGTATCTAGAAAAGTGATTGATACCTCAGGGTTTGACTATAAAAAATTGACTGTCAATGCTCTTGGAAATCAGGTAGCATTTATTGTCGATAGCGATTCTGTACAGACAGATTCTGTTCCGTATAAATTATACTTATACAAAGACAATGTATTAAAACAGTTACTTGGTGACGAGACAACCTATTTAGGGAAAAACGAAACATTGAGCGATACTGAGCAATTGTTGTTTTCTGAAGATAACAAACGCCTGTATTTTAATTCTAAACTAAAAAGTACATACGAAAAAGATACAACATTACTCGATGATGAAATTCCAGATGTGGATGTGTGGAATTGGCAAGATGCACAAATACAACCGCGACAAGAGGCCAATAAGAAAAGATACAAAGAAGACAATCGGTTGTATGCATACAATGTGCAAAATGGTCGCTACATCAAATTGCAGGATGATCAACTAGATGAAATTACATTATCTGATAAATACATCAAAAAATACACTTTTGGACTCGATTATTCACCGTATGCTGTTGAAACATGGGAATCTCCTTGGAAACGCGACGTATACGTCGTAAATGTAGACACTGGCAAAAAACGCTTGCTACTTAAAAAAACAGCTTCACGAGTTGATTTAAGTCACGATGGAAAATATGGAATCTATTTTGATTTTGACACCTATGATTGGTTTTCTGTAAATCTTGAAACACTGCAGCGTGTTAATTTGACTAAAGACACGAAAGTATCGTTTGAAAGAGAAGAACATGATACGCCAGCGCGTGCTAAACCTTATTATTCTGGCGGCATGGACAAAGATGGTGATCTGTTATTGTATGACAAATATGATATCTGGAAAGTTCCCTTAGATGGTTCTTCCAAACCAAAAAACATTACCAGAAAAGGACGAAGAAAAAAAATTACTTTCAGAACGTTGCGACAAAAAGAAATGTTTTGGCTGGCTCAGTATGTAGATGATAAACTCGTGCTTACTGGCTTTGATGAAAAAATAAAAGCAAACGGAATTTACTTACTCGATGATGGAAAACTCATTGAAAAGGTAACACCAAAAGGACATAAGATAAAGAACTTGCAAAAAGCTGATGCAGCAGATGTATTTACCTTTTCCATGGAAAACGTCAAAGAATGTCCAGATACATACATCACTACAGACAAGTTTGCAACCATTTCAAAATTTACAAACGTAAATCCACAACAAAACGATTTCAAATGGGGAACGGCTGAACTAGTATCTTGGAAAGCGTATGACGGCACAAAATTGGAAGGCATAGTACACAAACCTGAAAATTTTGATCCTTCCAAAAAGTATCCGCTGATTGTCTATTTCTACGAAAGAAATGCCAACGAACTCAACTCGTATAATATTCCAAGACCTAGCGCTTCTACCGTAAGTAAGGCGTACGCGGTCAGCAACGATTACATTGTGTTTACTCCCGATATCGTATACAAAACAGGGCAACCTGGTGAAGATGCTTACAATTGTATAATCTCTGGTGTAGAAATGATGGAAAAGAAAAGCTATATAGATAGCAGTCGTATGGCACTTCAAGGACAAAGTTGGGGTGGATATCAAGTGGCATATCTTATTACAAGAACGAACAAATTTAGAGCAGCTATGGCAGGAGCGCCCGTGAGTAATATGACGTCTGCTTACGGAGGAATTCGTTGGCAAAGTGGAATGAGTAGAATGTTTCAGTACGAACAAACCCAAAGTAGAATTGGAAAAAATCTATGGGAAGGATTTGATTTATATGTAAAAAACTCACCATTATTCAGTGTGCCATCTGTAGAAACGCCACTGCTTATAATGCACAACGACAAAGACGGTGCTGTACCTTATTACCAAGGAATTGAATTATTCATGGGAATGCGCCGATTAAAAAAGCCAGTTTGGATGTTGGTGTATAACAACGAAGCACACAACTTACGCAAAGTAAAAAACAAGCAAGACTTATCCATTCGGATGATGCAATTTTTTGATCATTATTTAAAAGAGGCTCCTGCGCCTGTATGGATGACCAAAGGAGTACCAAGATCACAAAAAGGAAAAAACTTGGGATATGAACTCGACAAACAATAAAAGACGCTAAGGATTGTATAACAACAATCCTTTTTTTATGAAGTGATGTAAACTTTTTGTT
>JBCCLS010000587.1:0-2824 GCA_039026835.1 Bacteroidota bacterium
AAAAAAACAAACAACAACAATGCAAGAAAAAAAAGTAACTCCAAGAGGCGCATATCCACATGTAAAAAGAGTGGGCGATTTCATTTTTGTATCAGGGACAAGTTCACGCCGACCAGACAATAGCATTGCAGGTGTAGATAGTATTGATGAAATGGGAACAAAGCATCTCAACATTCGCACACAAACTCGAGAAGTATTACAAAACATTGACAAAAATTTACAGACAGTAGGCGCAAGTCTCGCTGATGTTGTAGATGTAACTTCGTTTCTTGTCAATATGAATGATTTTGCAGGATACAACGAAGCATATGGAGAATTTTTCGACAAGCAAACAGGACCAACACGCACCACAGTAGCAGTGCATCAGTTGCCACATCCCGATTTGGTGATTGAAATAAAAGTAGTAGCGTATCAAAAACAATAAGCAAGGCGATGCAAAAAATTCTCAATTACATCAATGGAAGCTATGTGGAACCCAAGAGCAACGAATGGATTGACAATTACAATCCGTCAAAAGGAGAAGTCTATGGTACGATTCCAAACTCGTCTGCAGACGATGTAGAAGCAGCATATCAAGCGGCGAAAGCTGCATTTCCAAGTTGGTCAGCCACCACATTGCAAGAGCGCAGTCGTATTTTAGATAATATCGCATCCTTAATTGAGGAAAACTTAGCCGATTTAGCTCATGCAGAATCATTAGATAACGGAAAACCTTTGAGTCTGGCAACACAAATTGACATTCCGAGAGCTACTAGTAATTTCAAATTCTTTGCGCAAGCCATCACACAATTTTCAAGTGAAGCACATGAAAGTGTCGGACTCAATGCCATAAACTTTACATTACGTCAACCCATCGGTGTTGTAGGATGTATTTCTCCTTGGAATTTGCCATTATATCTGTTCACTTGGAAAATTGCTCCTGCATTGGCTACAGGAAACACTGTAGTAGCCAAACCGAGTGAAGTCACGCCGATGACAGCGTGTATTTTAGGTGATATTTGTACCAAAGCAGGATTGCCAAAAGGAGTATTAAACATCGTGCACGGATTGGGGCAAACGACCGGACAAGCCATTACGGCGCATCCACATATCAAAGCCATTTCCTTTACTGGCGGAACAGCAACTGGTGCACATATTGCGAGAACTGCGGCGCCAATGTTTAAAAAGCTTTCGCTGGAATTGGGAGGAAAGAATCCAAACATCATTTTTGCAGATTGCGACTATGACGAAATGCTCAAAGTGACAGTGCGTTCTTCTTTTGCGAATCAAGGGCAAATCTGTTTGTGTGGTTCGCGAATTTTTGTGGAAAGAAGTATCTATGCACAATTCAAAACGGACTTTGTAGCACGCGTGAAGCAACTCAAAGTCGGAAATCCGTTTGAGGAAACAACAAATGTAGGAGCATTGGTTTCCAAACCACATCTCGAAAAAGTAAAATCCTATATAGAAATAGCAAAAGAAGAAGGCGGAACTATTCTCTGTGGCGGGAATGAAGTTACGGTAGCAGCATGTGAAAACGGATACTATCTACAACCTACAGTCATTGAAGTATCAACTGATCAATGTCGCGTGAATCAAGAAGAAATCTTTGGTCCAATCGTAACAATTATGCCGTTTGATACGGAAGAAGAAGTCTTGCAAATGGCAAATGGTGTTTGTTATGGATTATCAGCAACATTGTGGACAAACAATTTAAACCAAACTATGCGAATGAGCAAACAAATTGAAGCAGGAATTGTGTGGGTCAATACGTGGTTACTAAGAGATTTGCGTACTCCTTTCGGCGGCATGAAAAACTCTGGTGTCGGCCGCGAAGGCGGTTTAGAAGCTTTACGTTTCTTTACGGAGTCTAAAAATGTGTGTATTAAGTATTCGTAGTTTGAAGTTCAAACGCTACTTTTTGCTATGTGTAGAATGTAGAAGTTTTCTAATTTAGGCATTAGGCATTAGGCATTAGGGAATAGTCTATAAAATCTTGAACTAACTAACAAATCAACGAATCAACAAAAAAAGAAGTTTAACTGTTTATAAGTTTAGGAGTTTATGTTCAAAGAATAATTCACAATTCAACATTCACAATTTAACATCAAACGAAATAAATATAAAATGTAAAACCGCAAAATAGTAAATGAAAAAAATAATTTTTACAAACAACTCAACAACCAAATAACAAATGAACCTAAACATACAAAACAAAAATGCTCTTGTTTGCGGAAGTACTCAAGGAATCGGAAAAGCCACGGCTGTACAACTTGCCAAGTTAGGAGCAAACGTAGTTTTAACTGCTAGAAACGAGGAAAAACTAAAAAATGTACTTTCCGAATTAGATACTTCGCAAGGACAACAGCACCAATATATTGTAGCAGATTTCCAAAATCCAGATGCTTTACGTGAAAAGATTGAAACGTTCATTGCTGAAAATCATTCTTTTCATATTCTCATTAATAATACGGGCGGACCTGCGGGCGGACCTGTTTTTAATGCACAAATTGAAGAATTTGAACGCGCATTTACCCAACATCTAAAATGCAATCATGTATTAGCACAGACAGTAGTAGACGGAATGAAGACTGCTGGTTACGGGCGTATTATCAATGTCATTTCTACGTCTGTGAAGCAACCATTAGATGGATTAGGCGTGTCAAATACCATTCGTGGGGCTGTAGCCAATTGGTCAAAAACATTGGCAAACGAATTGGGGCAATTTGGAATTACCGTTAACAATGTGTTGCCAGGTGCTACAGCTACAGAACGCTTGTCAGAAATCATTAAAAACAAAGCAGCTAAAACAGGAAAAACTATTGATGAGGTAAGTGCAGCTATG
>JBCCLS010000588.1:0-2823 GCA_039026835.1 Bacteroidota bacterium
GAAGTTGAAAAGTTTATAAGTTTAGGAGTTTATGTTACAAAGAACAATTCAGCATTTAATAAAAAGAAGTTTAAAAGTTTAGGAGTTTACGTTTCAAAAGAATAATTCACAATTCAACATTCAAAATTTAACATCAAACAAAATAAAAATAAACTGTAAAACCACAACATGTAAAATGAAAAGTAATTTTGCTAACAACTACACCCAAAAACCCATCACCCGAAAAATTGCTTCTTCCATAAAAAATTCGTTCTTTTGAGTGTTACCAACGGATTTCCGCAGAAATCACCATTTTTTCTCTCTTGAGCATACAAAATAACATACTGCAAACCATTCATCACTTACGCACTTCGGGACAATTTGTTTTATATACCAAAAAACCGAAAGTCAGCATAAGTGAACTCAATGATTTGGCAGATTTTTTAGCCCAAGAATATGAAAATGAATCGCTTAACTATCCGTTTGACGCGCCAGTGTTTGACAAAGAAGCCGCGATTTGGGCTGCAAAAACCATTTACTATGCAGCGCAATTTTTAGCGCATCGTTTGGAAGAGCCGAAAGATTTACACAAATTTTTTCCGGATTTTAAAGGAGAATTGTCGCCCGCTGTGATGCTTTCTGCAGACATTTCCTTGCGATTTTTGCCGTTCATCATCAAAGAATTGCAACATATTGACTTTGACGATTGGTTGGTGAAACTTTTAAAACAACGCATACAACTTTTTCCATATTCCAGTATCGGACATGATATGGAGGTTGTCATACAAGAAAAACAACTCGCGTTACTCTTTCAAAACAACTGTTTCCGAACAGTATTCACTGATAGAGTCATCGCGCAAAAAGATATCAGCCTTACGGCACACAAAATCATTCAAAAAAACGTTGCCATCCATTTGGGAGAACATACTCACCAATTTTGGAGAGCGTTTGTAGCTGAAGCCACATCATTATGAACGAAACAAAAAAAATACGAACCATTCTCGATGAAATAAAAAATGTCTTTGTGGGAAAAGATGAAGTCATTGATTTGTTGGGAATTGGATTGCTAGCCAGAGAAAATGTATTCCTGCTAGGACCACCAGGAACCGCCAAAAGTGCCATCGTAAAACAACTATCAAGTCATGTTATTGGAGGAATTAACTTTGATTATCTCTTAACGCGATTTACAGAACCAAACGAAATTTTTGGTCCGCTTGACATTCGCTTGTTGAAAGAAGGAGAATTGGTGACCAATACGGACGGAATGCTTCCGGAAGCTTCTTTGGTGTTTTTGGACGAAATTTTCAATGCGAATTCGGCAATTTTGAACAGTTTATTAATGGCGTTGAATGAAAAAATATTCCGTCGCGGAAAAGAAACCAAAAAATTACCTGCATTAATGTTCATCAGCGCCAGTAATCAACTACCAGAAGATGAAGCGTTGGCAGCATTGTTAGATCGTTTCCTGATTCGATTAAAAGTAGACAATGTAAAACCTGATCGATTGGAAGAAGTATTACAAGCCGGCTGGAAGTTGGAACGCAAAGAAAAAACTGCGCAAACGCAAATTTCACCCGAAGAAATCAAAGACTTGCAACATCAAGTAAAAGAAGTGGATCTAACACCAATTCGAAGCTCGTACATTGAATTAATTCACAGTTTGCGAAATACAGGAATTGAAGTTTCTGACCGACGTGCTGTGAAGATGCAAAACTTGGTGGCGGCAAGTGCCATGTTGTGTGATCGTACGGAAGCTATTGTATCCGATTTGTGGGTGTTAAAATATATTTGGAGCACAGAAGAACAAATAGAAACGCTGCAAGCTACGGTAAATGCGTTGATTGAAAAGGAAGCTACAGAAGAAAAAGTACATCCGCAAGCATTTTTTAACAAAGCACCAAATCCAGAAGAATTGATGAGCGAAGTGTCCAATTTGAAAGGAAAATTTTCAAATCAAGAACTCTCATTACAAGAATTAAATGTGATTAAAGATAAACTCCGGTATTTACAAAATCGAACAGATTGGGTAAAAGATCAACAGAAAAAACAATACATAAACACGGAAATTGACCAATTGTGGAAAGAGATCTTGCACAAAGTGTAACCGAATATTGGTTGCGATTGCCTTCAAAATACAAAGAAAAATTAGCGCAAATTCGAGTGTGGAAATCACTTCGAATGGCGACTGACGGTGATGATATTTGGGTTCGTGGTATTGCTCCAAGTCAGTTAAACAGTGCTGAAATTCGCACCATTCCATTCAAGCGGATTTACTTTCAGCATGAAAATGCATTATTTCTCTTAGGAGGAAATTTACCCGAAGAACGATTAAAAACTTCGTTGCTTTGGTCGCCCATTCACAAAGCATTGCCTGTAGAAACACCTGAATATAATTTTAATTTTTTTGGAATTGAGGCAAAAATTCCTTTTAAAATTGAACCTTCAAGTGAAGAACGAACAGCAGCAGCACAACTCATTCCATTAGATGTATTGGACGCTGTAATTCCCAAAACACCAGCCATACGTTTGCAACATATCCATTGGACAATTATTGAAAATCACGCTTTGTTACTTGGGACACCTTTATTATCAGTTCCCGGGAAAACTTTCTGGCAGACACAAAATTTTTTACTGCCTGCAGGATATAATTTTGAATATCCTGAATTGAGCAGTTATTTCAACAAACATATCAATCGAAACAGTGACGACTTGATTGTGATGCAAACCAATCAAATGTATTATAAAATACCAAAAGAAAATTTACAAAAACTAACAATTAGCGGATACCGATTGTCCCGATAAACCATGAGTGCAACCAGTTCAAAAGCGATTTATTACTTTCAA
>JBCCLS010000589.1:0-2821 GCA_039026835.1 Bacteroidota bacterium
TATTTAAAATCATTTCCATAACTTTAAAATCTTAACCTATAATATATAATTTACATACTTGGCAAAAGTTTTAAAATATCTCAAAGATATTGGTCGCCTCGAACGTTTCGAAATTCAAAATTCTAGTATCACATTTCTACTGGCTGGACCGAGCACGTATATTTATGTGCTGTTGATGTTGTATTACAATCCTGATTTGACCATTCCTTTTCGTGGCGAAATTGTGTTCTCGTTGTGGTTTATTTTGGTGGGAATTATTCCGTATGCAAAAAACGCCTTTCTCGACGAAATCTACGGTTGGATTACCTTTGCCAGTCTCATGATTTTTCAGTACTATCTGACCTATACAACAGCACTGAACGACTTTTCCCTAGATTATTTATTGGTGACCTATGTATTTATTTTTGGTGCAGTATTGCTGTTGAGCAATCGTTTGTTGGTCATTATTTTTAGTGCTTCTCAGTTGTTGCATCTTGCCTATCGTGTGTATCATTCCAATTTAGACGCCATGTCTGAAAGTGCTATTTTGGTGTCTATGAGTACAATTTTTATCTTTTCTTTTTTGGTGATGAATGGATTGATTCGCTACAGAAAAAAGCTAGAAGCGATCAATGTAGAATTGGAAGAACGCATACAACAACGAACCGAAGATTTAGAAACACGCGCCAAAGAATTGCTTCGAAAAAACAAAGACTTAGAGGAGTTTGCCTATGTCGTTTCACACGATCTTAAACGTCCATTGCGCAATATTTATACACTGACTGATTGGCTTACAGATGATACAGAATATCAATTTAACGACGAAACCAATCAAAGTTTACGTTTGATCAAAGAACAGGTCACACAAATGGATTTATTGGTAGAAGGAATCCTGAATTATTCGCTTCAAATGGACAAAGAACGTCCGGTAAGTAATGTAGATGCGCAACAACTTGTCCATAGAATCATCGAGGTAAATTCTAGCGAAAGCGTACAAATTTATCTAAAAAATATCCTACCAACTGTAACTTTTAACGAATCGCAATTGCTGCAAGTATTCCAAAATCTGATTCAAAATGCCATCAAGCATAACGATAAAGATTTGGTGGAAATTCACGTCAAATATCAACAAACGGAAGCAGGACATGAGTTTGCTATCCAAGATAATGGACCAGGAATTGCAGAAAAATATCATAAAAAAATCTTTGAATTATTTCAAAAATTAGAGGTCAAAACTGAAATAGATTCTATTGGAATTGGATTGGCGTTGGTAAAGAAAATCATAGAACGTAACGGCGGAACCATTACTGTAGAAAGTAAATTGGGAAAAGGAACTACGTTTATATTTACCATTCCATTCGCAGCGACATCCTAATTTTTTAGAGGATTACATACGCATATAATGACGAAAAATGTATTTGCAAATTTAGGCGCTTTAGAGCCGTTTGAAATCAGAAATATCTGTATAACGCTATGTCTTGGGGCGCCCAGTACGTACATTTATCTGGAAATAATGAAGTATTACAATCCAGAAATTATATTGCCTTTTTATGGAAATATTGTATTCTCTTTCGTCTTTTTAATCATTGGTGTTTCGGCAAATCTTCGAAGCAAATTTATTCTCCAAAACTATGGTTGGCTGGTATTTTGGTCTACAATGGCGTTTCAGCATTACCTTACCTACGTTACTTATTTAAATAATTTTTCGCTAGATATTTTGTTAGTGACTTATGTGTTTATTTTTGGTTCCGTATTGTTGCTTAGCAATCGCGTTTTGGTAACTGTATATAGTACAACTGAAACGCTTCATTTGGCGTATGCCGTTTTTGTTTCTGACTTAGATGTGATGACTGAAAGCGCTATTTTACTGTCTACATTGGCGATTTTTGCCTGTTCTTTTTGGATGATGAACGGATTTATTCGTTATCGAAAAAAGATGGAAGTCATGAATTTATCGCTAGAAGATACAGTACGACAACGCACGTTAGATTTGGAAATTCGGGCTAAAGAATTATTGGAAAAAAACAAAGATTTAGAAGAATTTGCCTATGTGGTGTCTCACGATTTAAAACGACCACTTCGAAATATTTACACCTTGACAGATTGGCTTTCAGAAGATGAAGATGAGCAACTAAATTCGAAAGCCATGAAAAGTCTGCAGCAAATCAAAACGCAGGTCACGCAGATGGATTTACTTGTAGAAGGAATCCTGAATTATTCGCTTCAAGCAGAACCTGATCAGGCCGTAAAAGAAATCAACTTGCATACACTTGTCAAGCGCATTGCCAATCATCTCTCCAGCGAAAATGTCATCATTTCAATTGAAAAAAAACTACCGCGAATTGTTTGTAATGAATCGCAAATGCAGCAAGTATTTTTAAATCTACTCCAAAATGCCATCAAACATAATGACAAGGAGAAGATAGAGATTGCGATCAATTATGAAGTAAACAAAACACGTCATAAATTTTTTATCAAAGACAACGGACCGGGCATTGCCGAGCGCTATCACAAAAAAATATTTGAATTGTTTCAAAAACTACGTTCCGATATGGACGGTGAAGCTATTGGAATTGGGTTGGCTTTGGTGAAAAAGATCATAGAACGCAACGACGGCGTTGTATATGTAGAAAGCAGTGAAGGAAACGGCGCAACTTTTATTTTTAAACTTCCAAAAAAGTAAATTAGCATTTCTGAATACTGGAAATTCTAGAATAGCTACAGTATCGCATACATGTTTCAACACTTGTTTTCAGTTCTTTCGAATGGAATTTAAACACATACTTTTCATCACTTTTCTTAGACTGTAAAGGTGTTTTATATAGACAATGCAGAACACAAA
>JBCCLS010000590.1:0-2820 GCA_039026835.1 Bacteroidota bacterium
TACTTGGGTATATGATGAATGCTTCACACAAAATTATCGTACTTGCGAAAGAAACTGCAGAACAACAAATTGTGCATAAAAGAATTTTTTATTAACGAATGTTCCTGTATGATTTGTATAAAGGTCAAAACGATCACTTTAGTTTTATAACAGTTCCTCGTTTTTTGGTAGACCGATCTTCCAACAAATTATACTCCAACAAATACGAACTATCCGTTGTAGAGAGAATCTTCATCTGAATGGGTTTACTTTCTGAATAATCCTTTGGATGAAGTTTTCTTCCGATAAATTCACACTCAGTTACCCAGCGGATGGTAAACGTATCAATTTTATTCTCGTAATAATCAATACTTAACGTATCTGTACGAACAGATTTGCCAGTTTTGGATGTTCCGTCAATTTCATACGTAAATTCAAAAGTTCCTGTTTTAAAGTCTTTGCAATTGCGTTCTACCTGATAACAAGAACTCAAGCAGAGCAGCATACAGGTCGTAAAAATGAAGTTTTTCACCAGAATTGAAGATTTTGAGTAAATGCTATGCAAAAATAACTAAAAGTTGAGAGAGTTTGTTATTAGTTGTTAGATATTAGTATTGAGAATTGAGATGGCTTCCTAGGAAACTTCGAATTAACAGAAAGACAAATTAACAAATCAATAAATAAAAAGTTGAAAAGTTTATAAGTTTAGACTTTGAAACAACAATTAGAGTTACATAACAGCCGACAACGGAGCAAAGCGACCAACTGACAACAATTGAAGCAGAATGTAAAATATAAAACTCAAAAATTTTAAATGTAAAACGAATTGCCCAAAAACCGACAACCAACAACCAACAACAAAAGCGCAGCGATAAAATCAATTTCGAAACGCTTCAAAAGTTCCATCTGAATAAAAAATAACGATTTTGTCAATTGTTTTTTCTGTAGATGAAATTTGTGGTGGAATCGTGGTTGGACTATTTTCTTCCAAAGGCAACGATTGCTGAATTGGAATCTGAGCTATTTTTGGTGTAGCAATTGGAGCAGGCGTTTGTATTTGAGTTGGCGCCTCACTTTTTGGAAAACTGCCTTTTCCATTCAACAACCAATACAATTCGACTTCGGGAAAGTTGTTCAAAATCTTCATGACAAATTCCAAACTCGGTTTGTTTCTTCCCGATAAAATATGTGAAATACTCGAACGCTGTACACCCAAACGATCCGCAAAAGCAGACGCAGATAATTCATAATATTCAATCACTTTTCGGAGTCTTTTTGTAAAATCAGAAGTGTTTATCATTGTAAACAAAGGTTTTGAAATAGTTGTGTTTACAAATGTAAATATAAAGTTTGAATTGTACAAGAATACAATGTTAAACAGTGTTTTAGCATTATAATTTCCTTTAGGTAATGTTGTTTAAGTAATTGAAAATAAATATATTGATGGTTATTTATAATTACTTTCACTATAAATCAACAATACTAAATTCTGCACACACAGCAGTAGTGATGTACTGTTTACAATTATATACAACCGAAGTTGATTTGTTTGTTTACATTTGTAAAATATACAATGTTTACATTTGTAACCTGTAATTTATTATACTTATGCAAACACATCCGTTGGCGAACTGGTATCGCTCACATTTTGAATCAAATTTATACGGTCGCTACATTACATTAGCTCATATTTCTCCATTACTATATGCATTGCCCAACACATTTCAATTACAAGAAATCGGCACTTCTGTACAAAGTCGACCTATACATTCCCTAACCATCGGAAATGGTTCTAAAAGAATATTGATGTGGTCACAAATGCACGGAAACGAATCGACAACGACAAAGGTACTTTTTGATTTGCTACACTTCTTAAAAGACAGTTCGGAGGCTTCTGAAACAATTTTAAGCAATTGCACTTTATGTATCATTCCTATGTTAAATCCGGATGGAGCGCAGGTGTACACACGCGTAAATGCCAATGAAATTGATCTAAATAGAGATGCACAAGCGCTTACACAGCCTGAAAGTTTGGTTTTAAAGGCAATTTATGACGAATTTCAACCTGATTACTGCTTCAATTTACACGGACAACGGACAATGTATAGCGCAGGAAATACTGCTAATTCGTCAATTATATCATTTTTAACGCCTTCTGCGGATGAAAAGCGTTCCATTACAGCAAGTAGACAGAAAAGCATGGAAATCATTGTTAAAATGAACGAAATGCTCCAAAAACTCATTCCAAATTGTGTGGGACGTTATGATGACGGATTCAATCTAAATTGTGTCGGAGATACCTTTCAATCGTATGGAATTCCAACTGTTTTATTTGAAGCGGGACATTTTCCGGATGATTATCAACGCGAAAAAGTACGTGAATTGATTTTTTATGCACTTGTAGAAGCTATAGAATACATTTCAACCACAAAAATTACAGGCACGCTTACCGACGCTTATTTTCAAATTCCAGCAAATGAAAAACAACATTATGATATCATTTTAAAAAATGTGCAAACTGACCAAAATGAAACTTTCGATTTAGGAATTATGTACCAAGAAGTGCTCAAAAATGAAAAAATTCACTTTGAACCGTATATTGAAGATAAAAAAATCTTAAAAAAATCATTCGGACACAAAACAATTGATTTTCAGGAGGCAATCGCCCAGAAGCATATATTTCAATCGTTTTCGCTGCAAAATGACGTTATTGAATATTTAAGAAAATTCAATAAAATTGACAATTAGTTAACATATCTCATGGTATTTTATGCATTATTATTCGATTTTTTTTGGTTTTTTTGCATTATCTTTAAAAAATAATATAAGATAATCATGGCA
>JBCCLS010000591.1:0-2820 GCA_039026835.1 Bacteroidota bacterium
ATCACTACACTTTTCGCAATTCAATAAACTCATGTAAACTGTTAGGATTTAAGTGAAAATTAGGAATTTTTATTTCTGTTGAACGCTTTTTTGAGTTTTATAGCAGCGCCACGAATCGAGAAAAAGGTGAAAACAGGGATAAAAAGAGCAATTTTTTAGCAAATAAAAATAGTTTAAATGAGTTCAATGTCAATAATTGATATCTTTGCATCTTAAAATTTTTTGAGATCATGAATATTCAAGAAGTATTAACGGCAAAAGTCAAAAAAGCATTTGAATCCTTGTATGGTGCAACCCTAGAAACTGTGGAGTTTCAGGCGACACGAAAAGATTTTGAAGGTGACATTACAGTTGTAGTATTCCCAATGCTACGTGTTAAAAAAATGAATCCTGCACAACTAGGTGAAGAATTAGGACAATATTTAGCAGCAAATGTTGCTGAAGTAAGGAATTTCAATGTTGTCAAAGGCTTTTTAAATCTTGTAATTGACGATGCGTATTATTTAGATTTCTTTGCGAATGCATCTCAAAATGAAACCTTTGGGCACAAATCAGCACCCAAAGGTGAAAGTGCTGTAATGGTAGAATATTCTTCGCCAAATACCAACAAACCATTGCATTTAGGTCATATCCGTAACAACTTATTAGGCTACAGTGTGGCGGAAATCATCAAAGCGTCTGGAAAAAAAGTATACAAAACACAAATCATCAACGATCGTGGAATTCATATCTGTAAATCCATGTTGGCTTGGAAGCGTTTTGGAAATGGCGAAACACCACAATCTACTGGATTGAAAGGTGATAAGTTGGTGGGGAATTATTATGTGAAGTTCGAGAGTGTATTTCAGGAAGAGTTCTCCGAATGGATCAAAACAACAACGGAAGGAACTGAAAAATACGAAGCATTTTCCCAAAAAGCTGAAACGCAAAAAATGCTAGCAGAGAAGTTTCCTGAAAAACATAAAAATGGCGAAGATCTTTCAGAAGAAATCATAAAAGCATTCAAGAAAGCATCCAAAAATGAATACTTCACGAATATAAGTGCCATTGGAAATGAAGCCCAAGAAATGCTCCGTAAATGGGAAGCGGGTGATACCGAAGTGGTAGCTTTGTGGAAACAAATGAACCAATGGGTGTATGATGGTTTTGCAATTACGTATAAGAATTTAGGAGTTGATTTTGACGCCTTGTATTATGAAAGTGATACCTATTTGTTAGGGAAAGATTTTGTAGCAGAAGGTTTGGAAAGTGGCGTTTTCTATAAAAAGGAAGACGGTTCGGTTTGGTGCGATTTGACAGATGAAGGTTTGGATGAAAAAATTGTATTACGTGCCGATGGAACAGCGGTGTATATGACTCAGGATATTGGAACTGCCATTCAGCGTGTGAAAGACTATCCTGATGTTGGCGGAATGATTTATACCGTAGGAAATGAGCAAGATTATCATTTTAAAGTGTTGTTTTTGATCTTGAAGAAACTTGGATTTGATTGGTCAAAAAATTTACATCACTTGTCTTACGGAATGGTTGATTTGCCAAGTGGAAAAATGAAAAGTCGTGAAGGAACTGTTGTTGATGCAGACGATTTAATGGTAGAAATGGCAGCTACTGCCAAAGAGATTTCACAGGAACTAGGAAAATTAGATGGCTATTCTGAAGAGGAAAAAGAAGAACTCTATAAAATCATAGGAATGGGTGCGTTGAAATACTTTATTTTAAAAGTAGATCCCAAAAAACGTATTCTGTTTGATCCAAAAGAGTCGATTGATTTTGCCGGAAACACAGGACCATTTATTCAGTATACGTACGCGCGTATTCAATCTATTCTGCGCAAAGCAAATTTTGATTATTCTAAAACGGTCACCGGAATTGATATGGATATTCGTGAAAAAGAAATTGTAAAGCAATTGCAAGGATATCCTGCGGCAGTTCAATTGGCAGCAAAAAATAACAGTCCGGCAGTCATTGCCAATTATACATATGATTTGGTGAAGTTGTACAACTCATTTTTCCAAAACATTTACATTTTAGGAGAAGAAAACGAAGACAAAAAGATCTTCCGAGTACAACTCTCCAAAAAAGTAGGAGACACCATTAGATTGGCATTTGGTCTATTAGGAATTCAAGTCCCTGATAGAATGTGACGCAGTAATCCTGAACCTTGTGCTGAACTTGATTCTGTATTGTTTCATCTTCTAATTCTTTTTTAACCACAGTTTACAGTTTCAACCAATATCCCATACTACTATTTTGTAAGGATGTTGGGAAAAATTTGCTGTATGTAAACTGAATTTTGTTTGTGGTCTGCGTTGCTTTTATAAATGGTTTTTCCCCAAGATTGATTTTTCCGATTGCGGCAGTTAGTTCGTAATCAATCTTTTGGGATTGCTTTTTGGTGTGCAGGACGCTCAAATCAATAAAATAGGTTGTCACCTTGTTATTACATTTTTCAGATTGCATTTTAAACTTTGGTTCTGCCATACAGACCAATACAGGAAGAAAATTCATTCCGCTGCCACCTACTAAAAAGGTAAATTCACCTGTAATGCGATATCGATTGCTGCCAAGCTTTTCTAACTGTCCTTTGATGGGCCAGGAATAGAGTAAATAAAAATTTAGATCAACATTTTTAGTTGCAAATTGCTTCGCATTCTCATAGCATATCTTTTCTTCTACATTCACTTCAAATTCTATCACAAAACGCATATCAGCATCTCGTTGTGCAATGGCTGCTACAGAGAAAAATATGAATAGTATAGCAATAATATTTGATTTCATGCCGTATGGTTTTCTCTAAATTTAGTGATTAACGTTAGTTAG
>JBCCLS010000592.1:0-2819 GCA_039026835.1 Bacteroidota bacterium
ACAAAACACTTACTATCAGATACATAAAGAGGTCTATTTTCTTCAAATTTATAAATTTGAATACTCTTATCGTACACACTTTTCAATATAAAACTTACATTTTTGTATATTTATGTAAACTTTTTAAGACATGAAAAAAATTACACCAATTTTTTGCGCCCTACTTTTTTGTATGCTTGGGTTTACACAACAAGATTTGATTAATAGTGGTAATAAGTGGATTTTGCATTACATGGTTATCAATGGGAATACCATTAATGTAGCAAGCGGACCAGGTTTGCCTATGTACAATCCAGGAATTCAATTTACTGGAACACAGCCTAGTGATTATAATTACGCTGCTAATGTAGGTGCTAATTCTAATGTTGCCTTTGATGCAACTGGTCCTACTACGATTACTTCAGTTACATTTACTGCTCAGTTTCCGAGTGTTACTTTGGGAGGATGTTTTAATTGTGTATTGGAAAGTCAATATTTGGGTACAATTATGGGCGGAGTTTCCAGCACTCCTAATAGAGTGTTTGATTAGGATATAGTTGATGAAGGAAACGGTTTGAAAAAATTAACAATTACGCCACCTGAAGGAAATATTGCAGTTCACGGGAATTATACGTTATCCGTTAAAAAATTTGACAAAAAGAATATCGTCATGTATCCAAATCCTGTAAAGAAGAAGATACATTTTGATTTTAAAGGCTTTCCAGCAGAAAAAGTCAATATAATTTCCATGATGGGTGCAAGTGTTTTTGAAACAAAAGTTTCACCTCAAAACAATTCTATAGACCTATCATTTTTATCACCAGGAATTTATTTTATGAAGACAACATTTACAGACGGAGAAACACTCGTATCACGATTTGTGAAAGAGTAATTAGCTTTTAAAGATATAAAAGAAGCTGTCTAGAAAGTTTGTGTAAACATCATTCTGAATTTGATACTGAATCAAGGTCGGTTTGACAATTTTCTGACTTTCTAAACAGCTTCTTTTGTTTTATACAAATTATGTATAGTTACGCATCAATATTAGCGTATACTGCATTTTTCTCAATGAATTCTCTACGTGGCGGCACTTCATCACCCATTAACATGGAGAAAACACGATCTGCTTCGCCTCCATTGTCAATCATAACTTGGCGTAAGGTTCTGAATTCTGGATTCATCGTTGTATCCCACAATTGCTCTGCGTTCATCTCTCCAAGACCTTTGTATCGCTGAATGTTGGCACCTTGACCAAATTCTTCGATAATCGTATCACGCTCTTGATCGTTCCAAGCATATCTACGTTTGGCACCTTTTTTCACCAGATATAATGGTGGTGCTGCAATGTAAATATGTCCATTTTCAATCAATTCTTTCATGTAACGGAAGAAGAATGTCAAAATTAATGTAGCAATGTGAGAACCATCGACATCGGCATCACACATAATCACAATTTTATGGTATCGTAATTTTGAAAGATTCAAGGCTTTGCTATCTTCTTCGGTTCCAATGGTGACACCCAAAGCTGTAAAAATGTTTTTGATTTCTTCATTTTCAAACACTTTGTGCTGCATGGCTTTTTCTACGTTCAAAATTTTACCACGCAATGGTAAGATCGCTTGAAACATACGGTCGCGTCCTTGTTTGGCTGTTCCACCTGCGGAATCTCCCTCGACAAGGAATACTTCACATTTTGCAGGATCTTGCTCAGAACAGTCACTCAGTTTCCCTGGCAAACCTCCAATACTCATCACCGTTTTGCGCTGTACCATTTCACGCGCTTTTTGTGCGGCATGTCGTGCTTGTGCTGCCAAGATAACCTTTTGTACAATGGTTTTTGCATCGTCTGGATGTTCTTCCAAATAATCTGTCAGCATTTCTGATACTGCCTGACTTACGGAAGCAGACACTTCACGGTTTCCAAGTTTTGTTTTGGTTTGTCCTTCAAACTGTGGCTCAGCAACCTTTACAGAGATAATTGCTGTTAATCCTTCACGGAAATCATCACCCGAAACATCAAACTTTACTTTATCAAGCATTCCGGACGTTTCTGCATATTTTTTCAGTGTATGCGTCAAACCTCTTCTAAATCCTGATAAGTGCGTTCCTCCTTCGTGCGTATTAATGTTGTTTACATATGAGTGTAAGTTTTCAGAATACGAGGTATTGTACGTCATCGCAACTTCTACCGGAATTCCATTTTTTTCACCTTCAAAAGCAACCACATCAGCAATGATTTGTTCGCGGTTTCCATCAAGATATTTGATGAATTCTTTCAAACCTTCTTCTGAATAGAATACTTCTTGAATGAACTCTCCTTTTTCATCTTTGTTACGCTTATCAGTAAGTGTGATGGTAATTCCTTTATTCAAATATGCCAATTCGCGCATGCGATTGGCTAGCGTTTCGTAGTTATATTCTAGCGTTTGTGTAAAGATGGTTGCATCTGGCCTAAACGTAACTACTGTACCATTTTTATCTGAATTTCCTGTGGCTTTTACAGGATATAATGGTTTTCCACGTTCGTATTCTTGTTCCCAAATTTTTCCTTCTCTAAAAACAGTTGCTTTTAAGTGATCGGATAAGGCATTTACACAACTTACCCCAACTCCGTGCAATCCTCCAGAAACTTTGTAAGAATCTTTGTCAAATTTCCCTCCGGCTCCAATTTTAGTCATTACCACTTCTAAAGCAGAAACGCCTTCTTTTTGGTGAATTCCAACAGGAATTCCACGACCATTATCTTCGGTAGTGATAGAATTGTCTTCGTTGATGGTTACTTTGATAGTATCGCAATGTCCAGCTAATGCTTCGTCAATAGAGTTATCGACTACTTCGTA
>JBCCLS010000593.1:0-2819 GCA_039026835.1 Bacteroidota bacterium
GTTTTCCTGCAGGTACTTCTAAACCTCTTAATACATAGTTTACACGGTAATGCGGTACTATTTTTCCATCAATATACGCATTCCAACCGTAAGGGTAATGAATTTCTGAAAAAACAGCAAATCCGTTTTCCGAATTTTCGGAGACATATTTTAAATCATCAGGCATGTATCCTACCAATTCAATTTTGGAAAGCGAATCTTTTCCGTATGCATCGTTGATAGCGCCTTCAATAGCTTGTCCTTTTCGGAATACTACTTCATTTTTGGTATCTAATCCGGCAAGTGATAAAATTTCGTCATCAGCTGTTTCTACAAAATTGACTTTTTCAATAAACCATCCATTTCCATTTGGATACGGATTTCTAAGGGCAATCGTTCCTGCACCTGCCTGATCTTGTTCGCCTTCCAAATCTTCAATGATATAGCGTACATTCAACATGTTGATAATATTGATGTTTTGCTCATTCACTTCAAACTTTTTGTATCCTGGATCCAAATAAAAGTCATACAATTCCTGAAACTGTCGTGGTTTTGCTGCGTGATATCCACCAAGTGTGTTATGAAAGAACGCTGTACGCGAATTTGCCAGTTTTAATCGCGGTTCAAACACACGGTAATGTCCTTTATCTTTTAAAATTTGCTTGTCTACATCTAAAGTTCTGTATGGATATTCAAACTGCGCTTTGCTTACAAATTCTTCTGTATTGACATATCCTCTAGCGACCGGAATTAAATCAAATAGCAGCAATGCCGCAATTAAGACAACCAATACATTTTCTTTGATTTTTCGTCTCAAAAAGGCAAGTAAAACTCCTGAAGTCAACACAATTAAAACGATGGAGCGAAATCCGTCTTTGGTCAACATGCTCGCACGATCTTCGCGAATGAGTTCCATGAGCACAGAATTGTAGTAGTATTTTTCGTAGAAATCATCATTCAATCCAACAAAATCAAATAGAACCGATTTAAACGCGATAAAAAATAGAATAACACCTACAAAACCTGCAGTACAGTAATAGATAATCTTTTCTGTGGATTGTCGCTCTTTTTCTACTGTTTCCTTTTTGAATATGTAAGCTAATGTCAATATACCTAAAATTGGAATGCATAATTCCAGTATTACTTGCATGGATGAAACTGCTCTAAATTTGCTGTACAGCGGAAAATAATCAATCATGAAGTCCGTAAGGAAACTTAGGTTTTTCCCCCACGATAATACCAAGGAAAGTATAATTCCACCAAAAAGCCACCATTTGGCTCTGCTTCGCACCAAGAATAATCCTAAAAATGCCAAGAAAACTATTACAGCGCCAATATATGCCGGACCTGCAATTATGGGTTGATCGCCCCAGTATCCTGGTAGATTCCGTACAATTTCGCGTGCACGTCCTGCAGGTACTTGTTGTTCTCGTAGGAATTCGTATGTGTTGGAATTGGTTCCAAAATCTTCTGTACCTGCACCACCCATGAATCGCGCCATCATGATGTTGAAGGTTTCCATTTTTCCGTAACTATATTCCGTGATGTATTCTTTGGAAAGTCCTTTGCGCTTTTTCTTGGAGCCGTCGGGTTCAATCGTCAACTCGCTTTCTCCACGAATACTCCAATCGGCATATTCTTTTGTGGTGAGGAGATTGGTTCCATTTACGCCAACACTGAGTAAAACTGCTGCAAATAACAATCCCGTAGATTTGAAGAAATGTGGCAATTGTTTTTTTCGGTAGTAATCAATCCCGTATACTAAACCTAATACAGCCACGAGCATCATTAAATAGTAAGTCATCTGCGGATGCGCTGTCATAATTTCCAAAGACATGGCGACGGCAGTGAGCAAAAATCCCCAAATATACTTCCGCTGAAAAGTGAGCAATATTCCTGATAACACTAATGGAAAATAGGCAATGGCATGTGCTTTCGCATTGTGTCCAACTCCAAGAATAATGATAAAATAAGTAGAAAAACCGAAGGCAATCGCTCCTAAAATGGACAATCGCCAATCAACTTTCATGATAATCAGTAGCACATAAATGCTTAAGAAATAAAGGAATAAGTAATCTGCAGGTCGCGGTAAAAACCGAAGTGTTCTGTCTAATGTTTTTATGTATGAATGCGGATATCGCGCGCCTAGAAGATAGGTTGGCATTCCGCCATACGCGCTGTCTGTCCAATACAATTCTTCACCTGTAGCATTTCTAAAATCGTTTTGTTTTTTTGCCATGCCAGCATATTGGATGATATCTTGCTGCTGCATTTTTTTTCCTTGGATTACAGGATAAAAATAGGCTAACGACATGCCGATAAATAACAATAATGCAATGGCATGTGGTATAATTTTTTTGAAATCTAAATTCACTTGGTGTAATTTTTAGCGTGTACAGATGAAAGGCAATATACTAAACCTTTTTGGAATGGTTTTTTGTGGTGTGACAAATTGATCAAATGTTAATCTACTTCTTCAAAATCTATATATTCTCCCACATTTTTAGATGGTTTTGTATTTGGCATTTTATCAATAGTAGTTTCTCCTTCTTTGGCACGTTGCTGCTGTTGATATTGCGCTTGTTGTTTGTATTGCTCAGAAAAACGCTTTTCCGCTTTTTTGGCCACATAGCGAATCATGTAAGGCGCAAACAATCTGCCCAATATGCGCAACGCGTACATCACTAAAATAATGATTGCTATTGTTCGTACTAAATTTATCAACATATTTCCGTAAGCTATATTTTTTCAAAAATACGATTTATGCAGATTTAATATCATATTTACTAGATAAAAAACTATAATTTTATGTAGTTTTGGCTTAATCTGTTAAAATTTTA
>JBCCLS010000594.1:0-2817 GCA_039026835.1 Bacteroidota bacterium
GTCCACAAACCCGGAGAATGGTATTTGTGAAGTGCGCGCTGTTGCAACATCAATTCGCCTTTGTCATTGAGGATAAATACGGAGAAAGCTCGGTGAAGCAATGCTTTTTCATGTGCTTCTATTTTCTCCATAACGACGAGCAAATCGGCGTTATGGAGAAAATAGAAGCACATGAAAAAGCATTGCTTCACCGAGCTTTCTCCGTATTTATCCTCAATGACAAAGGCGAATTGATGTTGCAACAGCGCGCACTTCACAAATACCATTCTCCGGGTTTGTGGACAAATACCTGTTGCAGTCACCAACGTGAAGGTGAAAGTAACATCAGCGCAGGTAAACGAAGATTGCAGGAAGAAATGGGATTTGTTACGGAACTTGCGGAAGCAGTTTCGTTCATATACAAAGCAGCTTTTGATAACGGATTGACTGAGCATGAATACGATCATGTAATGTTGGGAACCTACAACGGCGAACCAAACATCAATCCAGATGAAGTCGCTTCATGGAAGTGGATGGATGTGCAAGCGGTAAAAGATGACATTGCCAAAAATCCTGATTTGTATACAGCTTGGTTTAAGATCATATTTGAAAAATTTTATGAACATATAAAAGTCGATACATGAACGTAACCGTAAGCAGAAGAGCACATTTTAACGCAGCACATAGATTATATCGACCAGATTGGGACGCTGCTAAAAACAATGAAATTTTTGGAAAATGTAACAATCCACACTATCACGGACACAATTACGAAATGATTGTCAGTGTCACAGGACCGATTGATCCGGAAACTGGATATGTAATGGATGTTAAAATTCTGAAAGATCTCATCAAATCAGAAGTAGAAGATGCTTTTGATCATAAAAACTTAAACATAGATGTTCCAGAGTTCAAAAACTTAAATCCTACTGCGGAAAACATTGTTGTTGTTATTTGGAACAAACTAAGGCGACACATTAGTACTTCCATGGCATTGGAAGTTGAATTGTATGAAACGCCACGAAACTTTGTGAAATATTCAGGACAATAACAAAAATCATGAAACTATATCCTTTAAAATTCGAGCCCATTTATAAAGAACGTATTTGGGGCGGTGATAAGCTACGTACACAACTCAACAAAAATGTATCAGGTGAGGCTATTGGCGAAAGCTGGGAAATGTCGGATGTTAAAGGAGAACCTTCCATTGTTGCAGATGGGAAACTTAAAGGGAAAACGTTACAGGAACTTAGTGCTACATACAAGGAAGCCTTATTAGGAAAAAAAGCCTATGCTACTTTTGGCACAAAATTTCCACTGCTCATCAAATACATCGATGCCAAAAGCGATTTGTCTATTCAGGTGCATCCGAATGACGAATTAGCGGCGGCGCGACACAATTCGTTTGGAAAAACTGAAATGTGGTATGTCATGCAAGCAGATCCCGGTGCAAAATTGATGGTAGGGTTTAATCAAGAGGTGACCAAAGAACAATATCAGAAGCATTTAGAAAACAACACACTTACTGAAATTCTCAACTTTGAAGAAGTTCAAAAAGGCGATGTGTATTTTTTGCCTACGGGCAGAATTCACGCTATTGGTGGTGGAATTGTGTTAGCAGAAATTCAACAAACATCTGATATTACCTATCGTATTTACGATTGGAATCGAGTAGATGCGGAAGGAAATTCACGTGAATTGCACACAGAATTAGCAATAGATGCGATCGATTACACATTGCATGACAATTACAAAACTACGTATCAAGAAAAGCAAGATGAGGTCACAAATTTAGTAGACTGTCCATACTTCACGACGAATCTTATTCCGTTTACGGGAGAAATGGATATACATCATGATGATAAAGATTCCTTTGTGATTTACATGTGTGTGAAGGGAAATGTTACCGTTGAGACGGATACGTACAAAGACGTTTTAAAATTTGGAGAAACACTACTGATTCCCGCATCACTCAAAAACATAAAAATAAGCACAGACAAAGCTTCCGAACTCTTAGAAGTGTACATAAAGTAAAGGTTATTTCGAGTATCGTTTGTTTGAGTTTTGTTCGTTCATTTGAGTCTCTGACTCGAACGTCAAACACTCAAACAAACGTAAACAACTTCACAATCATATAAACTATGAAACCTTGCGTATCGGTTTTTCCAATACAGGAAAGCCAAACAAAGCATTGCAAATAATTTCTTCGGTATTCGATTTCTTTTTTGGTTTGCTCACCATAATACGAACCATCAATTTGTCATGTTGTTGTTGAATCAATTGCGCTTGAATGGTTAGTGCATCTTTCAAACGAGCACTTTTCATCATTTTAAATGAATACTCGACTATGGCAGGCACTTCATGTGTATAAAATTCTTTAATTGGATACGTTGCTACTGTTTGAATCTTATCAAAAAGTATATGTGGATGTAAAAATCCGTTGCTATTTGTTACGTTCTTTGTAACTAAAAATTTAATATTTGTTTGTATAGTATTTTCTGTGAATGAGTTCATAATAAAAAAGTTTACGGTTGTAACAAAAGTGGATTTGGTTCAGAAGGTGCAAACGACGGTTTTGAGCCTGCGAATGATTGGAAACAGCGAATAGTCATGATGTGTGTTTGAATACAATTCTTTGTACGTTTCATAATAAAAAAGGTTTAAAAAATTAAAATGTTAAAATAAAAAAGGCGCTTTTATCAAAAGCACCTTTCAAGTTTATATAATAAATAATTAATTGTTAACTACATAAGTGGATGCTTGTCGTACGGACTCGGTTTTTGATTCGACGCAGGAATGCAAATCATAATGCACTGCTGTTGCTTAGCGCGATTGCGA
>JBCCLS010000595.1:0-2810 GCA_039026835.1 Bacteroidota bacterium
ACCAGAAATAATGTGAAGTAGGTGCAAAGAGAGATTATGTTTTCAGAACATAATAATATAACATAGTTATAGTCTGTAAAAGGAAAAAGAAATTGCGTTTAAAAGATGCACATTCAAAAAAAATCCTGGAGCGTTGGGCAAAACACAATACAGTAGTATCCATACAAGGAAGTTCCAAAAAGTAGAACGTGAAGATTTCTAAAATAGTTTTAGGTATACACGAAGTCAATCTTTTTGAATGAATATTGATGATTTCAATTTCATATATTTAAAAAAATCATCAAAAAGAAAGGAATTGTATGAGAAAGGTACTAATCTATATGCGAAATAGTGGATCACTGTGCTCAATCATCAATTGAGTTATATTCACCGTTGCATGGAAGCAGTAAGCGTGTAGCGATAAGTTATGTCTAAAATGGGTGGACAATGCCCTAAAATGTTCAATTCTTCTATTGCAGGTCTCGTGGCGGGCCCGAACTTTCCTACTATACTCTGCAGGTTGACTTGTCATTTCCTTCTGACAGCAAACTCCTCGATATCCGTCATCAGCGATCACCTTTTCCCCTATATTTAATTTATTTTTTAAACCAATATTAAAAATCTTGATGTCAGGGAATAACCCGCAGGGGAACGGGCCATTAGCCCAAACAATATCACCACCCAATGAGATTGCGATCTCATATCGAAGTCCAGCACCATTAAATTTATGACTATACCAGTCGCTAGAAAACGGTCTTGGCTCCACTATTCGACAATCTGTACCGTCCACCGAGACAAAAATATTCTCTTCATTAACACATTCCATTCGTTTACTCCAAAAAACCTAAGGCCTTTACGTTAGAAACCACGAAAATAAAATAAAAAAAAGAAACCCTATAATTGATAAGAACTTACAATTTTTAATTCAGAAATCATTTTTATCATGACCCAAACCCTTTCCCTAAAGGTCTTTCGCGTGACACCAGTGATTGATGCGTGTACCTCTTCAGTGCTGTACAACTTCAAAAACATTAAACCCCAAAGCAAATGCTTTGGTTCATAATCAGTGCCACCAAAGCACGATAGACGGTTCCAAAGAATGGCACATACTGTAGTACTGATTCCAAAAAATGCCCTAAAAGAAGTGTCATTAAAATAGTTGGCTCGATCATACAAACTTTTTTTTGCTAAAATCGCCATGAGATGAGCCGTAACAAAAACTTTTGTATTCATAAGTAAAAGAACGAAATCGAAATAAAAACATAAACAAAATCCGAATCTTTGAAAACAAAAGCGACGAATTTTTTTTCCTTGACCAGTGGAATAAAGAAATTCTTTTTCAATCTATTTGATAAACTCATGGTTTAAATACATCTGCAGTAATAGAATTAAAAAGCTTACAGTCAAAAGAATTTTCGCCTCTTAAATTTGGCAAAACTTCGCCAAAACAGCAAAAGTATCGTTATGTACAAAGCATATATTTGAAAATTTGC
This sequence comes from Bacteroidota bacterium, assembly GCA_039026835.1. Lineage (GTDB taxonomy): Bacteria > Bacteroidota > Bacteroidia > Flavobacteriales > Flavobacteriaceae > Kordia. Next base: position 1,473 of record JBCCLS010000595.1, read on the forward strand.
GCACAAAATGTACAACAATCTGAATGATCAATATGCTTACAAAAAGATCTTTCGTTAAACGGCCAGATTTTTAAAATGAAATAGATGTTTTCTTTGTTTCGCGGGAACAATTTTGTTCTTTTGAATGTTTTTAAACATTTTTTCGCGAAATATCGTAATTTTTTCAGTATTTGCAAAAGTTTCAAATTCTGTGCAAATTTTATAAATTTAGTATAAAAGGAGAAAGTTAATCGATTTAACTCACTTTAAATGTCTCAATAATGGCTACAATTTTGACTGACAGCGAAATCAAGGAAAACCTTCTAGATATGGCCCCTAACAATCGTCTCACCAAAGATTCCAAGGCAGTAGTCTTGCTACGTCAGAAGTTAGCGGATGGTACAATCAAGGGTACAGAGGATCCAAAGCAGGTTTGGCTATCAGAACCGATTTTTATGGAACACAAACTAAATAATTTTAGAACTTGTTACAATAATATTCGTGACAAAAAAGTGACACGTTTGTTGAAGGTAATGTTTTTTATTTTCTTTTGTATTTACTTATTTTTATATTTTCATATAAATTTTCTGACAGTAATCTTTTTAGAAAAATATAATTTGAATCGTATGAACACAGAACAAGTTGGACCGGGTCCAAATAAAAAAATGAAAATGGATTTGGATTTTGATGAAATAGAAGAAAAACCTGTGACTGATCGTGATGTTTCCATCAGCAAGACATTTGTTCCTTTGTACCTGATCTCTCAATGGCAAGAACCAGTCACAACTACTAAACGTGTGACTGTTGCAATCATTTTGCCGTCCGGTGTAGGTGTAGGTGCTTTCAAGGTTCGCGTAATAGAGGAAGGGGATGTCCTGGAGCTAACCGTTAATTGGCCGAAACCATTGGTAGACATTGAATTTATGCATCGTAAATGGATGTCACAGGACGAAGGCAAACTTGTCACAAGTGTTAGTCCTAAATTATTAGGATTTGAAAAAACTTTAAGGCAAATGAGGAATAATAGGTCTGAGACCGTTTCTTCAGTTGCTAGGATCGGTCTGCCTATCACTGTGCAATCTCATATTGAAAGTAAGTACAATATTGCCTGGAAGGATGACCATTCCAGAATGGTATACGTTGATTTGAAGGCTGTAGTCGATGACTATGCAACCGTCAATGACACCAACGATTTTGATGTTGTCTAATTTTAAAAAAAATCTATTTTTTAAGAAATAAATTTGCTTTACTTTCTCCTTTTACCCAACACTCCTAGTACCGTTTTCTCCTTACCCTCCTCCCATTTCCTTGGATTTTGTATCCTCTTCCCTCTCCATTGACTGCATCCGTCAAAAAAAG
>JBCCLS010000596.1:0-2802 GCA_039026835.1 Bacteroidota bacterium
ACGTCTTACATCAAAAACCAAAGTTGTCGCATTATATACTTTTTGAAAACTAGTTGCCGTCACAGAACTCACGGTATCGTATTCTTTTGAGGCGCTTCTCCACGCATCAAATCCGCCTTGCAAATATCCTAAGGTATTGTCAAAACCAACTCTGGACAATCGGGTAACAGCTTCTTCCACACGATTTTTTGGTGCTACCAGTAAGATAGGTTGCGAAATATCTGCGATGAGTGCGCCAACCCACGGTGCAAAACTTCCATCCAAACCAATAAATATAGAACGCGGAATGTGTCCCTTTACAAAATCATCCTCATGGCGAACATCCAACACAATGGCATTGGTTTCATTGGCAATAATTTCAAATTCTGTTGTTAATAGCGGAGTAGTTCCACGTTGTAATACTTCTGAAACATCACTGTATCCTTGCTTATTGAGTTTTACATTGTCAGGGAAATATTTTGGTGGTGGCAACAAACCGTCGGTTACTTCTTTGATAAATTCAGCTTTGGTCATATCAGCACGCAACGCATAGTTTACCTTCTTCTGATTTCCTAAAGTGTCCACAGTTTCTTTCATCATATTTTTTCCACAAGCAGAACCTGCTCCGTGCGCGGGATAAACCACCACATCGTCTGCTAATGGCATTATTTTTTCGCGCAAACTATCATACAAATGACTTGCTAAATCGTCTACGGTAATGGTGCCTGTTTTTTGTGCCAAATCGGGTCTCCCAACATCTCCTAAAAATAAGGTGTCACCACTAAAAAGCGCATGATCTTTTCCTGCTGCATCGCGCAAAAGGTAACACGTACTTTCCATAGTATGTCCTGGTGTGTGCAACGCAATAATGGTACAATTTCCCAAGGGAAACTCTTGTAAATCTGTTGCAATGATTGCTTCAAATGAAGTATTTGCATTGGGTCCGAACACAATAGGCGCACCTGATTTTTCAGCAAGTGTGACATGTCCACTAACAAAATCAGCATGAAAATGGGTTTCAAAAATATAGCGAATTGTTGCGTTTTGTTGTGCTGCTTTGTCCAAGTATGGTTGTACTTCGCGTAAAGGATCAATAATAGCGACTTCTCCGTCGCTTTCTATGTAGTATGCGCCTTGCGCCAAGCAGCCTGTATATATTTGTTCTATCTTCATCAGATGTATTTTTGATAGAGTAAAACTACACAGTTGTATGCTTTTAAACAGTAACTTATGTTACAAAATGATATTTTTTTTTGAATATTTAAGACTTCACGAAGAATTCCATATAGAAGATAAAAATTGCCATCACAAAAATGAAATAGCCAAATCCTTTTTTGAGTTTTTTTCCGTTGATAAAATTCCCCAGATAGCTTCCAATAAAGATTCCGATGAGCGAAATTCCTGTGAAAATTGCCAAGAATTGCCAATTAATTTCCATCGTAATGGCATCTCCTAGAAAGAAACCTAAGAGCGATTTAAACGCAATAATAATTAACGAAGTGCCGACTGCGACTTTCATTTCAACATTTGCTAATAATACCAGCGCAGGAATGATTAAAAAACCACCACCTGCACCAATCATTCCCGTGATTGCTCCTACAATTAATCCTTCTATCAAAATGAGTGGATAATTGTACGAGACGTTTCCGACATTGGAGTTTTCTTTTCGTTCTTTAAGCATGGAAATGGCAGCAGGGAACATAAGAACGGCAAACAAACCAAACATGCCCATTCTACGGGTAAAGTCAAAATTTCCAATCGTCCATAATGTATCGGGCAATGCAGGAATGACATAATAGCGCACCAAGGTCACACCAATTATAGAAGGAATTCCAAACACAATTGCCGTTCGCCAATCTACAAAACCTTTAAAATGTTGTTTGAGTCCACCCACTAAGGCACTAGTCCCTACAATAAATAGTGAATATGCAGTAGCTATTTTTTCGTCGACAGCAAATAAATAGGCAAGTGCAGGCACTGCTAAAATAGAGCCGCCGCCGCCGATAAGTCCCAACGAAATTCCAATAATTAAGGCACTAACATAGCCAAGTATTTCCATATTTGTTTAGGGTGTTTGTCAGTGCAAAGAACAATAACAGGTTATAATTCTGCAGTAACACATGTTACATATTCAGGCTAAATTTATAATTTTAATATGATTTCTATGCAATTCAATACGTCCCAATTGCTCTAACTTTTTTAACAGTCTTGAGATCACCACTCGGGAGCTATGTAAATCATATGCAATCTCTTGATGCGTATTATGAATTGTATGTGCATTGTTGATGCGTACTTTTTCTTTGAGATAATTGACCAAACGCTGATCCATTTTTTCAAAGGCAACACTGTCCAAAATATGCAATACTTCATTGAGTCGCGTATGGTAACTTTGAAACACAAAATCACGCCATGTTTTATATTTTGCCGTCCAAGCTTCCATTTTTTGAACAGGCACCATAATGAGTTTGGTGTCTTGTTCGGCAACTGCTTTAATTTCGCTTTTGGTGTGTCCCATGCAACAATTCATCGTCATTGAGCAGGTTTCTCCTTTTTCTAGGTAATAGAGTAGGAGTTCGTCACCTTCTTTGTCTTCTCGCATCACTTTAATTGCTCCCGAAACTAGCAAAGGCATGCCACGAATATAATCGCCAATAGCCAACATTGTAAACCCTGCTGGGACTTCTTTGAACGTTCCTACTTGCGCAATTTCATTCAGTAAATCCTCTTCAAAAAGATGTCCATAGTTGTCTTTCAGTTCTTGAATCATGATGTATGATTTGAATGCTTTTCTATTAGCTAACGAATTTTATATTCAAAACTAAC
>JBCCLS010000597.1:0-2798 GCA_039026835.1 Bacteroidota bacterium
ATCAACAAATCAACAAACAAACGAATTCACAATTACGAAGTTGAAAAGTGTATAAGTTTATGAGTTTATGTTTCAAAGAACAATTCACAATTTAAAATTCAGCATTCAACATCAAACGAAAAAAATATAAAATGTAAAACCGCAAAATATTAAATGAAAAAGTAATTTCACTAACAACCAACAACTTATTAACAAATCGTTATCGAAAAGCAACATTCGTATTAATTGTACAAAAAGTAGTATATTTGCACGCAATTATATTCTAATTGCATAATGACAACACACAACAACAAAATTTTAGGCGAAGGACTTACGTATGATGATGTTTTACTAGTGCCCGCTTATTCCGAAGTACTTCCAAGAGAAGTCAATATCCAAACAAAATTTACAAGAAACATAACCATCAACGTGCCTATCATTTCGGCAGCGATGGACACCGTAACCGAATCTGCGATGGCAATTGCCATGGCGCGTGAAGGCGGAATTGGAGTGTTACACAAAAACATGACAATTGCAGGGCAAGCTCAGCAAGTTCGAAAAGTAAAACGTGCAGAAAGTGGTATGATTCTCGATCCGGTAACCTTACCATTAACCGCGACAGTTGCAGATGCCAATGCCAGCATGAAAGAGCACCGAATTGGTGGAATTCCTATTGTAGATGCGGAAGGAACCTTAAAAGGAATTGTAACCAACAGAGATTTACGTTTCGAACACAACAACTCGCGTCCAATAGTAGAAGTCATGACGAGTCACGAAGACGGATTGGTCACTTCTTCTGAAGGTACTTCCTTAAAAGATGCTGAAATCATTCTTCAAAAACATAAAATTGAAAAACTACTCATCGTAGACGATCACTACAAACTCAAAGGGTTAATTACATTTAGAGACATCACGAAAGTGACACAAAAACCAATTGCAAATAAAGATTCATATGGACGTTTGCGTGTGGCGGCGGCACTTGGTGTTACTGGAGATGCAGTAGATAGGGCAGAAGCACTCGTAAATGCTGGTGTTGATGCAGTTGTGATTGATACTGCGCACGGACATACCAAAGGTGTCGTTGGCGTTTTAAAAGCTGTTAAAACCAAATTTCCAGACCTTGAAGTGATTGTTGGAAATATTGCTACAGCTTCGGCTGCACGATATTTAGTTGATGCAGGTGCAGATGCTGTCAAAGTAGGAATTGGTCCAGGATCTATCTGTACAACGCGTGTGGTAGCAGGTGTGGGATTTCCTCAGTTTTCAGCCGTATTAGAAGTTGCTGCAGCCATCAAAGGTAGTGGTGTTCCGGTAATTGCAGACGGAGGAATTCGGTATACAGGCGACATTCCAAAAGCTATTGCAGCTGGTGCAGATTCTGTCATGCTAGGATCGTTATTAGCAGGAACCAAAGAATCACCAGGAGAGACTATTATCTATGAAGGAAGAAAATTCAAATCGTATCGTGGAATGGGTTCTGTAGAAGCAATGAAACAAGGTTCCAAAGATCGTTATTTTCAAGATGTAGAAGCAGATATCAAAAAATTAGTGCCAGAAGGTATTGTAGGTCGTGTACCATACAAAGGAAATTTAGATGAAAGCATTCACCAGTTTATTGGCGGATTGCGGGCAGGAATGGGCTATTGTGGTGCCAAAGATATTGAAACTCTCAAAGAAACAGGACAATTTGTACGCATCACTGCGAGTGGAATCAATGAAAGTCATCCACACGATGTTGCAATTACCAAAGAAGCGCCAAACTATTCTAGAAGATAAATTAGTACATCACATATAATACAAAAGCTGCTGCATTTCAACTTCGCTCAATGACAGCAGCTTTTTTATGCTGTAATGTTACTACTTACTAAGGAATAGTAGTTGTTGGTGGACATTGAATGGCACAAACGCTACCATAACTTGTCTGTACTCCAAAGCATAAGTCTATAAAACGACTGCCATAAAAATCAGAGGTTGTAATGCCTCCTTTCACTGCTTTTTCTGAAAGTTTAGAAATAGTTTCTTTCTGTAACTTTAATCCTTTTTGTAGGTTTCTTTTTTTCATAATGGTATGGTTTTTAATTTTCTTAAAGATACCAAATCATTCCTGCTTCTTAAAAAATTACGATAATGAAACTGCAAAAAAATACTTCAAACCAAAGTGTATAATATTACAAAAGCTCATAAAAAAACCTTGCATCTCATTGAAATACAAGGTTTAGTAAGTTATTTAAAAATAATTATTTACTTTTTGTCGTCTAACTTTAATCCAAGCTTTGCTGCTGTTTTTAAAGTAAGATCGTATGTAGGATCTACATATGCCAATTCGTTACCGTCTAACGTAAATACCTGTGTATATTTTTCTTCTTTTGCAATAGTAGCAACAGCTGCACTTACTTTTTTGTACAACGGACGCATCAGTTCATCTTGGCGCAATTGAACCAACTGTACTGCATTTTGTCGAAACTTTTGGATATCATTCTCCAACTGAAAAATTTCTTGCTGTTTCTTCTTTTTGTCTTCATCACTCATGGTTGCAAAAGCAGCATTTGCCTCTTTAACTTCAGTGTCATATGCTCCTAATTTTGCTTTTAAATCAGCTTGTAATTCTTCTTCGTACGCTTTCATTCCTTTCTGTACTTCTGCAATCTCAGGTAATTTAGATACTAAAATGTTCACGTTTACAGTTCCGACCTTTGTTTGTGCTGTAGCTGTATATGAACAAAATACGATAGCGAATGTGTAAAGTAAATGTTTAATTTTCATCAGATTAAATTTTTTGTTTTTCAAAGTTGGCTAAAGTAATGAAAACATCATACCAA
>JBCCLS010000598.1:0-2775 GCA_039026835.1 Bacteroidota bacterium
AAAACCAGTTTTAAGAATTATGAGTAGCAACACAGAATTCGGAAACATTTCATTTGATTTGCCAAAAAACCAATCAAATGTAATCAAAGTGATCGGTGTAGGCGGTGGCGGAAGTAATGCCATCAACCACATGTTCCATCAGGGAATAAAAGGAGTAGACTTTGTCATTTGTAATACAGATGCACAAGCGCTACAAAACAGTGCAGTGCCTAATAAAATACAATTAGGAGTTTCCTTAACGGAAGGACTAGGCGCAGGAGCCAATCCGGAAGTTGGAGAAAAAGCAGCATTGGAAAGTATTGACGATATTGGTACCATGCTTGATACCAATACAAAAATGGTATTCATTACTGCCGGAATGGGCGGTGGAACTGGAACTGGAGCAGCGCCTGTTATCGCAAAATTAGCACGCGATAGAGATATCCTTACGGTGGGAATTGTAACGATTCCTTTCAAATTTGAAGGAAAAACACGTAATGCACAAGCACGTTCTGGTGTAGAAAAATTACGTGCGCATGTAGATTCGTTAATTGTCATCAACAATGATAAATTGCGCGAAGTATATGGAAACCTCGGATTTAAAGCTGGATTCTCAAAAGCAGATGAAGTACTTTCTACAGCATCCAGAGGAATTGCAGAAGTTATTACGCATCATTACACGCAAAATATTGACTTGCGTGATGCAAAAACTGTGTTATCTAATAGTGGAACTGCCATCATGGGATCGGCAAATGCTTCTGGTGCTAACAGAGCTAGTGAAGCCATTATGAAAGCATTGGATTCACCGTTATTAAATGATAACAAAATTTCAGGAGCTAAAAACGTACTGTTGCTTATCGTTTCTGGTTCAGAAGAAATCACGATTGATGAAATTGGAGAAATCAACGACCATATTCAAAATGAAGCTGGTGGTAGTGCCAATATTATCATGGGAGTTGGAGAAGATGAAACCTTGGAAGATGCGATTTCGGTAACTATTATTGCAACGGGTTTTGATATTGATCAGCAGGACGAAATCGTTAATACAGAAGCTAAAAAAGTAATTCACACGTTGGAAGACGAGCAACCTGCTGTACAAAACTTAACACCAAAATCTACAGCAGTAGTAACACCAACTATTCAACAAAAGCCTACAGATACTCCAAAATCAGAGGAAGACAAAGTAATTCGTTACACATTAGAGGAAGATACAGCGGAACTCAATTTGATTCCCACGACGGAGCTTATCAAAAATATGTCAGTTGTATATGAAGAGGTAAAAGCAACACAAGTTGATCAAGAATTTATTATCACAAACTTGACAGATGAGATTAAAGACATCGAAGTAAATGATCCAAAATTTGTAATTGCTTCTGAAAAAGAGGAAGAAAACCAAATTTCGTTTACCTTTGACATGCCTTTAGCAACTCCTGTACAGGAAGAAACACCAAAGCAGGAAGAAACTATCGTGAAGTTTGACTTGACTGATGAAGTTTCATCTATTGAAGTCAATGATCATGTGGAGGTAATTCCGGTGACAGAAGTGAGTGATACAGGTGTCACGCGATACAGTTTAGATGATTATATGGATGAAGAATCAACTTCTGAAAAAAATGTGTCGCAAGCAGCTGAAGAAGGCATAGTTTTTGAAAAGAAAATAGTAAACAGTCCAGTAGAAGAAACGCCAACTTCCGATCCTATTGATCCAATGAACAGTACGATTGAAGAAAGTTTAAAAAATAGAGCGGACGAGCGTAGAAAAACATTAAAGAATTTTAATCATAAATTCAATACCAATGTATCGGCTCGTGTAGATGAAATAGAGAAGCAGCCAGCTTACAAAAGAGCTGGAATTGACTTGAACGAAGATAGCGCTACGGACACGAAAGCTTCCCGAACCAGCATAGGAACGGATAGCAATAATGATGTGCAAGTGAGGAAAAACAATTCTTTCTTGCATGATAACGTTGACTACTTTGATTTAGTACTATTATATATGTTTTTTAGACCCGGAAATTGCTGTTCTATTTTCGGGTTTAATTTTTTATCTTCGCATCTCCAAAAATAAAAATCATGGGATTACAACAAGATATAATGACGGCAATGAAAGCGGCAATGAAAGCGAAAGATCAAACAGCTTTGGCGGCATTGCGTGCAGTGAAATCTGAAATACTGTTAGCCAAAACAAGTGGCGCAGGGGACGAGTTGTCGGAAGCAGATGAGATTAAGTTATTACAGAAGTTAGTGAAGCAACGCAAAGACAGTGCAGCCATCTTTAATGAGCAAGGACGCGCTGATTTAGCAGAACCAGAATTGGCACAGGCGACGATCATTGAGCAATTTTTACCAGAACAATTGTCTGAAGAAGAAATTGAAAAAGTTGTTGTCATGGTTATTGATAGCGTAGGTGCTACCAGTATGAAAGACATGGGAAAAGTCATGGGAATGGTTTCCAAAGAATTGGCAGGACAAGCGGATGGAAAAACGATTTCTATCATTGTGAAGGCGAAGTTGTCGAATTAATTTTCTAAGAACGTAAAGAATTCAAATACTAAGGTTCTCGCTTTCGCGGGAATAAAATGGCTACGTAGCTCAGCTGAATAGAGCACTGGATTTCGGCTCCAGCGGTCGCAGGTTTGAATCCTGCCGTGGTCACTAAATTTATAAAAACCTGTAATTTAAAAAATTACAGGTTTTTTTGTTTTGTCTCCGAGCGGATACTTTTTCCTGCTTTTTTAATTTTTAGCAATTTAAGAGTTAGATTTTATGAATAGTAACGGTCAAGTATAAGAATAG
>JBCCLS010000599.1:0-2765 GCA_039026835.1 Bacteroidota bacterium
CAAGAAATTTTGTTGCCAAATTACAAAATCTACATTAGTAGTTTTATTTTCTTGAAAACTAATATTAGATAGAAAACTGTTTAAACAGGTTGCGATTACCAAATTTGACTGATGATCTGTTACACAATGATGGATTCCTAGGAGTAGGTATGAATGCCCCGTAGTTTCATGAATTCCTACAAATAGACGAATTAATTCTCCTCCAATAATTTTATATGGATTGCTCATATACTCCTTGCTAGTTGCTCTCACTTTTTCTTCATCGGAAAAATGAACGATACGGACGTCAATCTGTGTTTCTGAAGGTGCAACAGGAAATTGAACAATTTCACCATCTACTTCCGAAAATTTAACTGCCAACACTGGAAAATGTGCAATAAAGTTTTGAAATGTTTCTCTCAGCTTATCTTCCGATTCAAAATCATATTGAAATGGACCTAACATTCCTGCGGAAGTAGGAATATCCATAATGAATCGTTGATTATGAGACACTGGGTAATATTCCTTTTTGTCATTGTCAGCAATATATTCAGAAGGATCTGAAGAAAGTATATCTGAAATAAGTGTCCGTAATTGTGATTCATAGGCTTTGGAAAGCGAATTCATCGTTTCTTCATTAAATAATTCTGTAGGATATGCTATCGATAAGGTCAATTCGCCCATGGTTTCAATACCAAGTATTGAAATTAAAACATCACTTTGAGTTTCGGCGCTTGAATTTTCACCAATGTATGCAGAAGCATATTCAAATGGTCCTTTTTCTTCTCCAACAGAATCTCCAAAATCACCTAAGTAGTTAAATTCTATAGTAGATTTCAATTCTTTTAAAGGAGCTTGTTTTAGATATTTTGCTATCCAAAATCCAATACCTTTGTTAGGAACAGCTCTAAAATCGTTTTTGATTTTTAATAAATTTTCAACAGAAGAGTACGATGAACTATCTAATACAAATGGATAGATACTTGTAAACCATCCTACTGTTCTACTCACATCAATAGTATCGACAATATGTTCCCTTCCATGCGTTTCCATTTTGATGACACTTTTGTCTACATTAAAGACTTCTTTTACTGCCAAACCAAACGCCGTTGTTAATACATCGTTGATTTCAGTGTCAAATATACTGGGTACTTCTGTCTTTAATGCGTTTGTTATTTCCTTGTCTAAAATAAAGTGTACTGTTCCATCAGGTTTGTAGGTAGCTTTTTCAATAGGATAATCTGTTGGAATATCTTTTATTTCCTGATTACACAAATCGCGCCAATAGTCAAGTTCTTTTTCAAGGGTTTCACTTTCTGAATACTCTTGGAGTGTTTGTGCCCACTTTTGATATGAATCTGATTTTAAAGGTAACATATGCTCTTTATCATCCGCAATGGCAGTGTATACGTTTGCAAAATCTTCCAAAATGATTCGCCAAGAAATTCCATCAACCACCAAATGATGTACAATCATTGCTAAGTAATCTCCATCTTGTAATCTGAAGTGTCCAACTTTAAATAAAGGTCCTTTGTCAAGTTCAAAACTTGTTTGTATGTTTTGCGCCAAATCTCCCATCATTTTTAGACTATCTTCTTCCTGCGATACATCGTGAAATGTTACAAAAGTATGATCATTGTGTATTGGACCATTATATTGCTTCCATCCTTCTTCTGTTTGGTTAAAAACCATACGGAAAGCATCGTGATGCGCTACTAATTGTTTGATACTTTCTTCTATTTTTTCAGTGTCTAATGCATGTTCACTTTTTAACACTACAGATTGATTGTTGTGCGAATGATCTTTTATGGTAGACGAGTTAAAGAAATACTGTTGAATTGGCGTTAGCAATACTTCACCAGTAACTTCGGACTGATCTATGATATTTGTATTGAGTACAACATGTTCCGCAAGTTCTTTGATGATTGGATACATTAAAATATCTTCCACTTTTAAACTATATCCTCGCTGCTTTATTTTGTTTATAATTTGAAACGATTTGATAGAGTCGCCACCAATATGATAAAAGTTATCGTGAATACTAATGGTATCTTTTTTAAAGATTTCTTCTAAGATTCCCATTAGTAGTTTTTCTTCAAAAGTAGAGGCAGCTTCATATGCAATTTCACTTGAAAGTATCGTTCCAAGAGATGTATCTAACTTAGTTTTATCTACTTTTCCATTAATTGTTAGCGGAAATTCGTCTAATACAACAAATTCACTTGGAATCATGTAGTCAGGTATTCTTTTTGATAAATAGGCATAAAGATCAGATACTTTTTCTTCTTCAACGGTTGTAATGTATGCAACTAGTTCTTTTCCGTCATCGGTATCACGAGTCGTTACTGCGACATCTTTGATAGTTGATTTTTGCAAGATACATTGTTCAATTTCTGAAGTTTCAATACGATGTCCGCGAATTTTCACCTGATCGTCTGTACGACCAATATATTGCATGTTTCCGTTTGGAAGCCACTTTACAATATCGCCTGTTTTGTATAAACGTTCTCCTTCTTTAAACGGATTATGAATAAATTTTTCTTTTGTTAATTCAGGTTGATTCAAATACCCTTTCGCCAGTCCTTTTCCAGCAATACATAACTCTCCTGAAACTCCTTTTGGCTGTAGCTGATGGTGTTCATTTACAACATATACTTGCGTATTATCAATAGGTTTCCCAATAACAATTAGTTCAGTATCATCTACTTCACCTACAACACAGCCAACAGTGGCTTCTGTAGGTCCGTATTCATTGTATATTTTGATTTCAGGGTTAATGTTCTTTA
>JBCCLS010000600.1:0-2747 GCA_039026835.1 Bacteroidota bacterium
AATATTACAGAGTTTGCTAAGTTGTATGAATTATCTGGAAACGAGCAACCATCATTATTTAATTAAACACGTAGAAGCTGATGAAAAAAAATACGCTACTTTATATTTTGGTTGCTTTTCTTATCGTCATAAACGGTTATTTTATGTATGAAATTTTCGTGGATAAAAAACCAAAAGGGCCCAATCCAGGAAAATTTATTGCTAAAGAATTACAGTTTGATGAAGCACAGATGGAAAAATTTTCGGTAATCAACGATCGGCATCATGAAGCTATGATGACAATTATGCGTGATGTACGAAGGTTGAAAGATGAATTGTTCGACTATATTTCGCAACCTACATACAACGAAGAGCGTGTGGAAGAAATTACCAGACAGATTGGAGACAAAATACGTTTGCGCGATGAAAAAACGTTCTATCATTTCAAAGAAGTCCAAAAAATATGCAACGAAGAACAACGCATACGTTTTAATAAACTCATAAAAGAAGCGTTACATCCACCTGGAAGACGTGGCAGACCCGACGGTCCACCACCACATGGAATGCCTCCTGGACCACCGCCGGGACGATAAATTCAAAAAAAATAAAAATTCCGCACAAGTTTTTCAAAAGGATATCATCTAAGCAAATAACAACATGATGAAATTCTTTTAAAATGAACTATAAAATCACACCTATTTTTATCTTGTTTGCGATGGTCGCCTTCGCACAAGAAAGTGTCACCAATACTTTTTCCGTGACTGACGGATATGACTGTACGGAAATGGTAACATACAAAAACGAAGTCTCCATTACCAGACAAGGTAAGTACCGCGTTATCAAATCGAATGCCATTCCACAACATACTACAGGAAGTTTTCCCAATGCAGGAAATCCAAATCGTATTACACCACAAAACAAAACCTATAAAATTCCTTTGCGTCCCAAAAAGAATAAAAAACTAACCTCTGTTTACAGCAACGGAATGTTAGGGCAGGGCACACCTGAGTATATTTTTGGAGTTGCAATTAATGGTGTTAAAATGGAACCTACTGCGATGGAATTTTTTGTAAATCCAAAAACGCGCCAAATGAACATGGCTTGGTCCAAAGAAGCGTTGAGTACTAATGTAAATTTGGGAGACGACTGCAATAATGCACATGTACAACCTACAGGCGAATACCATTATCACGGAACTCCTTGGGGATTGATACAACAAGCTAAAGAAAACTCCATGTTTTTAATCGGTTGGGCAGCAGATGGTTTTCCTATTTATTACAAATATGGTTATGCTTCGGATGATAGTGACGAGTTGATCGAATTGACTTCTAGTTATAGATTGCGCAAAGGAAATCGTCCTGGTGATGGTATTTCTGCACCAGACGGCGCGTATGATGGAACCTATGTGCGCGATTTTGAGTATGTAGCAGGTTTGGGTGATTTAGACGAAGCAAATGGTCGTTTTGGTAAAACTCCTGAATTTCCTAATGGAACGTATTACTACGTCATAACTGATAGTTTTCCGTCTTTGCCACGATTCTTTGTGGGAACACCAAACAAAAGTTTTAAGGTAGAAGGTGGCATGCGTGGCGGACCTGGTGGCTTTCCTGGTAATGAACGTGGAGGTCGAAGAAACAGTCGCGAGCGCCCAAGTGTAGCACAAATCTTTGAACACATGGACGCCAATAATGATGGAAAATTAAGCAAAAAAGAAGTCAAAGGACCACTGCGACGCGACTTTGCTAGAGTTGATACTGATGAAGACGGATTCATCACCGAAAAAGAATTGGAAAATGCTCCAAGACCTGAACGCGGGCACGGCGGACAACGAGGGCAGCACGGACAACGTGGAAGACAGTAATTTCAATGTATCAATTAATTCATTTGAAAATGTACTAATGTCTTAATTGTGCAAAAATTAAATCTAACAAGTCTAAAAAATCTAACAACATGAAAATAAAATCAATTTTAATACTAGCACTTACCGTAACTTTAGTAGTTTTTATAACTGCTTGTTCGAGTGATGATGATTCAACTACTACAACGACACCAACAACAGGAGGAGATACAGCAACATTACACGCAGCATTTAGTGAATTTGACACCAATAATGTAACAATTATGCTGAATGGTTCTAATGTAGAAATAGAAACTAACGGACGACCAAATCATACATCTCCGTATTGGTCGAGTACGAATACCAGAATGGGAACACCTGCTGCAGCTACAGATCATCCATTATTTGTAGCGCCAACAGTTACTGCATATGCAGACATGGCGCCAGGAAATATAGATGATTTTAACGGTTCTTTTTCATTGACGGTTGCTGCCAGTCCAACATTGGCATCAAACTCAAGTGCTACAGGTTTAGGACCTATTGGAATTGCAGTGACAGGAGCGGTTATTTACAACGATCAAGAAGGACCAAATGTACCAATTGACAATGCATTACCTTCCTTAGATTACACAGCTGCACATACAGGTCCACAAAGTTATCATTATCATTTAGAGCCGAAAGCGTGGTCTGATGATGATGGAGATTTAATTGGAATCATGGCAGATGGTTTCTTCATTTATGGTCGTAGAGATTATGACGGAAGTTACCCAACAGACTTAGATGCTTCGGGCGGACATTTTGGGCCTACGCCTCACAATCCAGATGGTGAGTATCATTACCATATTCAGAATGAATTGTATTTAAATCAGTATTACATCATATTCCCTGGGAATTATCAAGGCACGGCAAATGCAATTCAATAGTTTTTTAC
>JBCCLS010000601.1:0-2740 GCA_039026835.1 Bacteroidota bacterium
ATTTGCAATGATATAACATAAAATATTTTGTCAAACCCTATAATTTTATACTTTTACACCGTTATGGCAAAATTAAACCAAAAGACCCTGTTGTGTTTTGTTATACTAGCATTCGCTTTATTAACGTCAACACACGCCCAACAAATCGTACCTCCGCCACCTGGACCTCCGCCTCCACCGGGATTCCCGATTGATGCAGGCCTCGTAGGCGTACTTGCTGCTGGAGTTTTGTATGGTATTCGGAAAAAACTTAAAAAGTAACTACTTCGACAGCCCCTGAAGTCTTGCAACATATTTCCCTATCACATCAAATTCCAAATTCACAATTGAGCCCACTTTCAAGTATTGAAAGGTTGTGTGGCTATATGTGTATGGAATAATTGCTACTGAAAACGAATTTCTTTCTGAATTTACGACCGTTAAACTTGTTCCATTTACTGTAATTGATCCTTTTTCTATGGTAATATTATTGAGTGAAGGATCGTATTCAAAGGTATAATACCAACTTCCGTCACTTTCTGTAACAGATGTACAGGTGGCTATTTGGTCTACATGACCTTGTACAATGTGTCCGTCCAATCGATCGCCTAATTTCATGGCGCGTTCTAAATTGACACGATCGCCCAGTTGCCATGTGCCTACATTTGTTTTGTCTAACGTTTCCTGAATTGCGGTTACAACGTAGGTATTTGCTTCGAGATTTCTATCAACAACTGTCAGGCAAACTCCGTTGTGTGCCACACTTTGGTCAATCTTTAATTCGTTTGTTACCTTACTCTGAACCGTAATATGGAGGTTTTCTTTTTCGCGCTCTAAATGTGTAATCACACCTAATTCTTCAATAATCCCTGTAAACATCTATTAATTTCGTTAAATTTGCATGCAAAATTAAGAAATAAAAGTCTGAATCACATACATGAAGAAAGAGGAAAAAATAAAAGTCGGAATTTCGGTTGGTGATTTAAATGGCATTGGAACAGAGGTCATTTTAAAGACCTTCAAGGATAATAGAATGTTAGAATTGTGTACGCCCATTATTTTTGGATCTACCAAAATTTTATCATTTCAAAAAAAGCATTTTAACATACACACAAATTTTCACGGAGTTCCCAATGCTCAAAAAGCACAACACGGAAAAATTAATGTCGTCAATATTACCAAAGAACCAGTGACCATTGAATATGGAAAATCGTCTGAAGCTGTAGGCAAGTTTGCTATTAAGTCATTTACGGAAGCCACAAATGCTTTGAAAGAAGGAGCTATTGATGTGTTGGTGACAGCACCTATTAACAAACACAATGTACAATCGGAAGAGTTTACCTTTCCTGGTCATACTGATTATTTGGGTGAAACATTGGAAGGTGATAGTTTAATGTTGATGGTAAGCGATACACTTCGCGTAGGTTTAATGACGGATCATGTAGCGGTAAAAGATGTTTCTGCCACTATTACACCTGAACTGATTGAAAAGAAAGTAAACATTATATATTCTACTTTAATACAAGATTTTGGTATTTCTAAGCCTAAAATTGCTGTATTGGGAATCAATCCGCATGTGGGTGATAATGGTGTGATTGGTGTGGAAGATGATGAAGTATTAAAACCAACGCTAGAAAAAATTAAAAACGAAGGGAAGTTGGTCTTTGGACCGTATGCTGCCGATAGTTTCTTTGCATCTAGCAATTACAAAAATTTTGATGCTATCTTGGCAGCATATCATGATCAGGGATTAATTCCATTCAAAACGCTTTCATTTGGACAAGGTGTAAACTTTACTGCTGGACTCAATAGAGTACGCACTTCACCCGATCATGGAACAGCCTACGAAATTGCAGGAAAAAACAAAGCAGATCACAACTCGTTCAAAGAAGCGGTATTCACTGGAATACAGATTTTTAGAAACCGAAGTATCTACAAAGAGATTGCCGAAAACCCACTAAAAAAGCAGCCGAGTAAGATATAAACAAAAAAATGTTGACAACTTTACGTTGCTACAAAAAAATTTATATCTTTGCACGCTCGAAACTGATGTTTAAGATGATGGTACTAAAGGACTTTACGATTCCTTTTATAGGATTAAAGGAAGGAAAACACCAGTTTGATTATCAAATTGATAATACGTTCTTTGCACTTTTTGAATTTGATGAATTTAATAATGCGGCTGTACATGCAACATTAGAATTTCACAAAAAAACAACCATGCTAGAGCTTACCTTTAAAGCAACTGGTACGGTCAATGTAGCTTGTGATATTACCAATGAACCCTTTGAGCAGCCAATCGATGGAAACTTGCACCTAATTGTAAAGTTTGGTCATGAATACAATGATGAAAACGAAGAAATTTTAATCATTCCGCATGGCGAGTATGAAATCAATGTGGCACAATATATATATGAAATGATTGTATTGTCGGTTCCATCCAAAAGAGTTCATCCTGGTATTGCAGATGGCACATTAAAATCTGAAATACTCGAAAAGCTAGAAGAATTACAACCTGGTACAGAAAAAAAAGAGACAGAAGAGGATATTGATCCTCGTTGGAATACATTAAAAAAACTATTAACGGATAATAAATAACATAGAAAATGGCACATCCTAAGAGAAAAATCTCGAAAACTAGAAGAGATAAGAGAAGAACTCATTATAAAGCTATTGCTCCTCAAATTGCTACGTGCCCAACTACTGGTGAAGCACACTTATATCACAGAGCTCACTGGCACGAAGGAAAATTATATTACAG
>JBCCLS010000602.1:0-2733 GCA_039026835.1 Bacteroidota bacterium
ATTATCATAAGGTGAATACGACTTCATATAATCATAGTATTCTTTGTCATTCGGATTTCCCCATTCATCGTACTCGCCAGTAGTAAGTGGAATGCTATCATCCAACATCGTGGTAATGACATCTACAAAAGGAACAGAGGCAATGATTCCGTTATACAATTCTGGATTCATGTTGGCAATAGCGCCCATTAACAATCCACCTGCACTTCCGCCAGAAGCGTACAAATGTTCTGGAGATGTATATTGTTGTTCAATTAAATATTTAGAACAATCAATAAAATCGGTAAAAGTGTTTTTCTTTTGCAACAGTTTTCCGCCTTCATACCAATTTCTTCCTAAATATTCACCGCCGCGTACATGCGTAAGCGCAAAAATAAATCCTCTATCCAACAGACTTAATCGCGATGAAGAAAAGTACGGATCAATGGTATTTCCATACGAACCATACGCATATTGCAATACAGGATTGGTACCATCTTTTTTGATGCCTTTACGATATACAATTGACATTGGAATTTTGGTACCATCAGCCGCAGTTGCCCATACACGCTCCGATGTATAATTTTCTTTGTCAAATGTACCGCCCAATACTTCTTGTTCTTTTTTCACTTCCTTGGTTTTTGTCACCATATTAAAGTCAATCACAGAAGCGGGAGTTGTCATAGAGTTATAGGAATAACGTAATATTTCTGTATCAAAGTCTACATTGACATTTGTATTCGCGGTATAAGTTTCGTTGTCAAATGGCAAATAGTAATCGGCTGTTTCGTCCCAGCGAATGATTCTAATTTTATTCAAACCTTCTGATCGTTCACTTAATACTAAGAAGTCTTTAAAGATTTCAACTTCTTCCAACAGTACTTCAGGACGATGTGGGATGATATCTTCCCAATATTCTTTTCCTGTTTTGTCTTCTGGAGTTTTGGAAAGCTTAAAGTTGGTTGCGCCGTCTTTATTATTTAATACATAAAAGTGATCGTTGTAATGTGAAATTCCATATTCCAAACCGCGAACACGCTCCTGAAAGATTCTAAATTCACCGTCAGGATTATCAGCTTCCAAAATTTGGTATTCCATCGTCATAGTACTGTACGAACCAATGACTAAGTATTTTTTTGATTTTGTTTTGTAGACAAAAGTAATAAAGGTATCATCTTCTTCATGAAACACCACTTTATCATTTGCGACGTCGTCTCCTAGTTTGTGCTTGTATACTTTCTCAGATCGCAGTGTTTGTTCGTCTTTGTTTGTGTAAAACAAGGTTTTGTTATCAGCTGCCCACGTAGAGCCTCCTGTAGTATTGGCAATACGCTCTTTGTAAATTTCGCCAGTTTCTAAATTTTTGATATGAATAATATATTGACGTCTACTGACTGTATCTACGCCAAAAGCTGCCAATTTATTGTCTGGACTAATATTAATTCCCGTCAATCGGTAATACGAATGTCCTTTTGCCATTTCGTTTACATCAAACAAAATTTCTTCAGGCGCATCAAGCGAGCCTTTTTTTCGTGTGTGAATTGGGTAATCTTTACCTTCTTCATATTTTCTAATATACCAATATCCATTCATTTTGTAAGGAACTGAAGAATCGTCTTCTTTAATTCTTCCTTTCAATTCATCAAATAAATCTTTTTGGAAATCCTTGGTATGCGCGGTCATAGCATCGTTATATGTGTTTTCCGCTTCTAAATAGGCAATTACCTCAGGATTTTCTCTATCGTTCAACCAATAATAGTTGTCGATTCTCACATCGCCATGTTTTTCAAGTGTTGTAGGTTTCTTGGCGACAGTAGGTACTGGTATTTCTTCTTTCATGTTTGAATTATTCTTTTTACAGGAAGTGATTAGTGTGAAACTCGTCAGCGCGATGACTAAAATTTTTTTCATTTCAAAAATGCTATTTTTTAAGTCCACAATTTAATAATTTTGCGCGTAGTAACCTTTAATTATATATACAAATGTTTGGAGACTTGATGGGAATGATGGGTAAATTGAAAGAAACCCAGAAAAAAGTAGAAGAAACAAAGCAACGATTGAACTCAGTTTTGATTGATGAGAAAAGCTCAGATGGTTTATTGAGCGTAACGGTAACTGCCAATCGTGAGATTAAAGCTATCGAAGTTGCCGATGAATTGCTAGACGATAAGGAACAACTAGAAGATTATTTAATTCTCACCTTAAATAAAGCGATCAAACGTGCTGGCGAAGTACACGAAGCAGAAGTTGCTGCTGTTGCCAAAGATGGCATGCCCAATATTCCGGGAATGGATATGTTTTCATAGAAAAGACAAAGAGACTGTCTAAAAAGTTATTAGAAACGTCATTCTGAGTTTTTTCAGAAGCTCATTATATTGATTATCAAATTTATGAGAAACCGAAACATTGCTGAATTGATTTCAGTATCAAGTTCGATTTGACGAAACCTGTGCTTTTTAGACAACCTCTTCTACATTTAAATTCACTGTCCAATTATTTCTAATCTGTATAGTATAATTGTATGCATGTCTTTTATATTCTAACATCACCTTTTATCTATTCAAAACTTTTTTCTCCATACACTTAGAACAAATTTTACTTAGATTTCAGATGGATGTTCTATAAAAAAAGAACTACTGCGAAAAATTCCTGTATAAACTTTTTAAAATTGCGGTTTACTACATTTCTTTTACCAATATATTTTTGATATATTTACTCATCTAACTAAATCTCTAAATAACTATGTTTGAATTA
>JBCCLS010000603.1:0-2727 GCA_039026835.1 Bacteroidota bacterium
ATATTACATCATATCATGAAGAACTTATATATCGCACTATTTGTATTACTATTTTCGCTGCCTTCGCTTGCACAGCAAGATCCTCAGTACACACAGTACATGTACAATATGGCAGTAATCAACCCAGCGTATGCTGGGTCTAGAGAAGGAATATCTTTAGGTGCACTATACAGAAATCAATGGACTGGTTTTGACGGAGCCCCAAGAACGTTTACGTTCTTTGGGCATTCGCCAGTCGGAAAAAATGTTGGACTTGGTTTATCGTTAATCTCAGATCAAATTGGTCCTGTAAAAGAAACAAACGCATACATTGACTTTGCCTACACATTAAACTTAGGAGAAAAGCACAAATTAGCATTAGGTCTAAAAAGTGGTCTTACTTTTCACGACATTGGATTGTTATCTATAGTAAACCCAACACTTATTGATCAAGCAGATGAAGCTTTTTCTAGCAATGTAAACGAAACTACCTTCAACGTAGGAGCTGGAGTTTTCTTTTACTCAGACAACTATTATTTTGCGGTTTCTGTTCCTAACTTTTTAGAAGGAACACACCTTGACGTGAATGGTAGAGCTTTTGGGTCAGAAGTACAACATTATTTTATAACTGGTGGATACGTATTTCAGGTAAGTCCAAATACCAAACTGAAACCATCGTTTTTAGTAAAATCTGCTTTCGGGGCGCCAACATCATTTGATGCCAACTTGAATGCGCTATTTTTTGAAAAATTTGAAATTGGAGCTTCCTATCGTTTGGATGATTCTTTCAGTGGAATGGTCAACTTTGCAATTAACCCAAGATTACGTATAGGTTACGCCTATGACGCAGTGAACTCAGATATCTCTTCTGTTGCCAATGCATCGCACGAAGTATTTTTACTATTTGATTTATACTTCCCAAGAAAAGTTTCTCGTTCGCCAAGATATTTCTAAAACCTAATACGCCAATAACAATGAAAAAACTATATATATTATTGCTAGTTCTAGCCACTTCAAACGTGTTTGCTCAGAACGATAAAACTAGAAAAGCAGACAAGTTTTATAATAGACTTGAATATGTGAAAGCGGCAAAGGAATATGAAGAGATTGCTATCGAAGAAGCCGATTCTTATGTATACGAACAATTAGCTAACTGCTACTATAATCTTTTTAAAACAGAAGATGCTGAGCGTTGGTACAGACAAAGTATTTCTGAAGGAAATACCAAAGCAGATGTGTACTTTAAATATGCACAAATGCTAAAAGCAAATGGCAAATACGAAGATCACAATGAGTGGATGGCGAAGTTTGCCAAAGCAAAACCAAGTGACAAAAGAGCCATTGCGTTTAATAAAAATCCAAACTACATTCCACAAATTTTAGCAAAAGTCACAAAATTTGAAGTGAAGAATTCTGAAATCAACACACAAAATTCTGATTTTGGAGCACTTGCGAAAGGAAACACTGTATACTTTACGTCTACTCGTGATGGTGGAAGAAAATACGGATGGAATGGTCAGCCTTTCCTAGACATTTATATGGCAACGTACGATGGTGATGGTGAATTATCAAATGCAATCGCTTTATCAAAAGACATCAATACAAAATTCCATGAAGGATCTTTAGGGTTTTCTCCTGATGGAAAGAAAATGTACTTTACGCGTGAAAATTACTATGACGGTAAATTCAAGAAAAGTGAAGATGGACAAGGAACATTGAACTTATATACGGCTACTATGGAAAGTGGCCAGTGGGGTAATGTACAACCACTTCCTTTCAACAATGACAACTATTCTGTTGGTCATCCAGCGGTAAGTCCTGATGGAAAAACGTTGTATTTCGTGTCTGATATGCCAGGCGGTCTTGGTCAATCGGATATCTATAAAGTAGCGATCAATGATGACGGAACTTATGGTGAGCCAGAAAACTTAGGTGACGATATCAACACAGAAGGACGTGAATTTTTCCCGTATGTGAGTAGCAACAATACTTTATATTTCTCTTCTGATGGTCACTTAGGAATTGGAGGATTAGATGTATTTGCGGCAAAAATAAAAGGAAGTTCTTTTGGAGCTGTTCGTAACTTAGGAACACCATTAAACAGTAATTCTGACGATTTTTCTTTTACGTTTGATGAAAAATCTAAAAAAGGATTTGTCGCTTCTAACCGCGAAGGTGGAAAAGGAGACGACGATATTTACGAAGTAAACTTAATCAACCCAATTTGTGATGTAGATTATGTAATTACTGTAAGTGACAAAGAAACAGGAGCTGCATTAGCAGGCGCCAATGTAGTATTAGCAGACGACCAAGGAAACAGTGTTGGTTCAAAAACAACGGACGCAGACGGAAAAGTAGTGTTCAAAGTAGAATGCGACAAAGAATCTGTATTAGAAGCTTCTATCCAAGATTATGTTTCTCAAAAAATTGAAGTAAATAGTGGAGACAGTCCTGAAAGATTGGTAGAAATTTCACTAGAACCAATTGAAGAAATCATAGAAGATGTAATTGTATTGAACCCAATCTATTTTGATTTTGACAAGCACAACATCAGACAAGATGCTGCTTTTGAGTTGGATAAAGTGGTCAATGTAATGACAAAATATCCAAACATGGTCATCAAAGTAGAAACACACACGGACGTTAGAGGTTCCGCACCATACAACTTAAAATTATCTGAGCGAAGAGCTAAATCAACAGTTCAGTACATCATTTCCAAAGGAATTGATGAATCGCGCTTAAGCAGTG
>JBCCLS010000604.1:0-2726 GCA_039026835.1 Bacteroidota bacterium
ACAAAATTTATATACACTTTTATTAAAATACTGAGATCTACCAAATTGTAATACTTAAAAAACGTATACAGCTAAAGATCTTATTAGCTCTCATGGCAAGGAGGAACTCAAAGAAGCAAATCCTTGTCCATGAGAAGCCCATAAAGGACAAGCTTGGTGCGTCATTTTAACTTTTTGTGCAACTGCAAAAGCATTAAAGAGATAATGCAAATAGGTTAATCACAAGGCTGATTCCCTGTGAATGTACCAGCTAGAAAATCATTAAAGAAGTTTTCAGCATTAGTATTAGATACTCCATCCATAGTTCTTATTACATCTAAATACATGTCAGCTATAACTTCGGAATCATTTAGTGTTTGACTTGTTTGTAGTTGATAGTTTGCAATATTCTCTACTAATACCATGAATATCATACGCCACTGATAACCATTAGCCGTTCCCATTGATACACCTGCTCCATAATAATCCTGATCTTGTCCTTGCCCAGCACTTACATACATTGTTATAAAATGATCATAGATTGTTTGGGTTAATCGACCAAAATTGTCAAGTAACATTGATTCCCCATCTGGTCTAATAATTCCAGCACCTGTAGCATTATGGGTAAGCCCAAAAGCACTAAAGGTAGTAGTTGTTCCTGTTGTACTATCGGCTAAAGCAGACAGACTCGCCCCTCCTAAATTTGTATCATTTGTGATAACTATTGTTTCTAATGATGCAAAGGTTTCGTTCAAATCAGCATTTTCATTCATATCTGCGACATACAAAACACCATCTTGTAAAACTTTGATAATTTTACCATGACCGCCACACATTTTGTATTTCTCAATTTCAATAATATTTATTATCTCTACCGCTCCATTTAAAACAACATCTGCAAAACCATTACGTTCTAATAAAAGCGTAAAACTTCTGCTTGCTCCTACTTCAAAATCTATGTTTGGATTGAGAAGAATATCATTTCCTACAAGTACAAAATCACTACCTCCATTTGTAAAAGTGTGAAATGTAAAATCTTCCGTACCATTTTTTTCTAAACTATGGGTAATTATCGCATCCGTATTATTTTCTTCAACACTAATATTGATGGCTTGTAATGTGTAGTCTAAGGTTAGAACATTTATGTTTATTGTTTGATTTGCCGAACTACTTTCGTTGTCATTATCCGTTACAGTTCCAACAACTAAATATGCACCGTTAGGCAATTGATTTGAAGTAAATGTATTTCCTGTAACAGTGAGAGCCTGAACTACATTTCCGTCATTATCTTGAATCTCAATTTTTTTGGTTACAATAGAGCCATCACTATCTGCACCTGTAAGTGTTCCTGTTATTAGGTTTCCATCTGCTGTTGCGGTTAGTGTTGCTACAGGCAGGCTATTTACATCCATTGGTGGTGTATCATTATTATTACTACATGAAAAAATAGTGAACAACAAAAGAGCAAAAAATATTTTTTTCATTATATACGTTTTTGTGCTTTTGGAGGTTCTAAAAAGCGATTTTTTTACGATAAAAAATGAGAAAAAAGCAGTAGCAAGAAAGGTGTGAACCCCAAACTAAATCAGCTAGTTCGAAGTCTCGCCAGAAACTTAAGAGGACTGAAATAGTAATATGAGGAAACACACCAATAAAAGATGTATTGCCTTACTATTATCTTCCTCTTTAATATGAACTCTGGCGAAGTTTGAACTAGAGAATAAAATAGTAACACGATGATTGTTACGCTTATATGTTTTGTTTTATATGTTTCTTATAAATACAGTTTTATATTTTGATGAACTGTAAAGATATATTTTTTTCTCCTTTGTAAGAAGAAAAAAGCAAAACCTCACTTCCGAAGAAGCGAGGTCGCTCATTGAGATCTGGCGAGACCCGAACTAAAGCTCGAAAGCTATTAACTCTTTCTCAATTTGCGTCTTTCTTGTTTCCAAAGTAGCCTTTAGATTGTCGGTTACTAGTGTGATCAAATTCGAGTTAGTCGTCTTAAATGATAAGTTCTGAGAATCCACAATTTCAAATCTTACAGATTCACTCTGGTTGTACTTAAACTTGTTCAGTTCCGTAAGCGTTTGGTTGAGTCGTGCGCGTTGTTGTGCCAAGCCTTTCATCTGTTCAAGCTTTTCCAACTTGTCCTGTAGATTTAAAACCGTTGGTTCTGTCTGTGGTTGTGGCTCTGTTTTCGTTACAGGCGCAGTCTTTTGTCCGACTGCTTCTTGCGTTAGTTTTTCCTGTACAGCCTTTTTTGTGGTTGTTGTTTTTTTGGTAGTTCCGTTTTGTGTTTTTGTAGCTACTGCCATAATTTTAAAGTTTTAAATGAAACATAATTTTACTGTGCCTGATCGCGGTTCTTTTTTGTGGGATCAAACACAATGCGGCAAAGGTTGCGGCGGCTGGAAAGGCAAGAGAGAAGTCATATTTTTTTGAAATGGCGAAGCCCAAAAAAATGTGGTTTCTCCCGCAGGGTTTACTCTTTCAAACGCGCTGGACGTGCAACTATCTTTGCATGGGTTTGTATTCCACTACAGAACCGCTATTTAGTACAATTATGTTTTGTTAGGTTTTCTGTGGCCGTGGCAGAATTACAGAAAATAGAGTGGATAAACGAAAAGTATGAAGAGCAAAAAAAGTGAGGCTCTCACCTCACTTTTCTTTGTTATAATAAAAAAGCTATACTAATTTCAGTTTTTCAAAAATTTCATCTTCTATTTGATACTCTGTTACAA
>JBCCLS010000605.1:0-2724 GCA_039026835.1 Bacteroidota bacterium
CACACGCCTGTATATGAAGATTCTCCGTATAAGGAAGTGTATGGTAATATGCTCAAAGAAATGGATGCACATGTCGATGGTGGTTCGGATCCTAAGATTATGGCAGACGCAGTGTTGAAAATTATGGAGACAAAAAAGCCAAAGATTCACTATAAAGTTGGCGCGTTTATGCAAAAATTCTCCATTGTACTAAAACGTGTGTTGCCCGACAAAACCTATGAAAAACTCTTGATGAATCATTATAAATTATAATTGTTCTAGTAAAAATTTAATTTGTGAATTGTATGCGTGTGAAGATTTGTCTTGTATCGGTTTCTATTTTTATGCTGATGATGAGTTGCAGCTCAGAATCTGCTGAAGAGTACTGTCAAAAAGGAAACAAGCTCTCAGAAAACTATAACTGGGAAGAAGCCATAACCATGTATGACAAAGCTCTTGAAAAAGATCCAACGTATGTTTCTGCTTTGGTGTATCGTGGTTTTGCAAAAGCAATGGGATTGGAACAACTGCAAGAAGGAATTGCAGATTTAGAAAGCGTACTTGATTTGCATTCTAATGACGTTGGTACATTGTACATCACAGGATTTATATATGGAGACCATCAAAAACATCAAAAAGCACTTCCGTATTTGCGCAAGGCATTGAAAGCAAAAAAAGCTGCCTTAGCGAATAGTTCAAAAAAAGAAAGCAACACAACACTTACAATTGACATAAACGAAATACACTACGAATTGGGATTACAATATGTTCGTGTGGAAGATTTTGAGAAGGCAATAGTACACTTGAAAACATGCATTGCAGAAAAATCACATTTGCGCGATAGTTACTTTTTACGCGGAGAAGCGTATGCAGGTTTGCAAAATTTTGATGCAGCCTGCAACGATTTTACGGAATCAGTGCGACTAGGCGATGTCATGGCCTCAGAAATGCAACTAAAGTATTGCAGGGACTAAATTTGTACTTTTGTCGTGACTACACATTGTTAGAACGACTACAATTTTCTTATCAACTCGTTTACCAACATTACAACATACGGTGACATCTACACATCTTTTTGTACAACCTTCATAAGTTTTCGCTTACTTTGGTTTAGCAAATCATCATTGTGTTGTATACACTAACTCATACTACTGTCTTTAGGGAATATTACAGTAGCATACTTTGAAATTTGTATTGGGAAACTGTCTCTTTTACGGAGGCAGTTTTTTTGTTAATAACTCACGGACTATTCTCCGATACGAGTGGGCAATAGCATGTTTTAATATTGTAATTTTACACCAAATTGCGTTCAGGGTAGCAGCGGCATCCTTTTTGGGACATTGAACCTGTTGAAATGTGCTAAAAAGATATAGCGGATGACCTGTTAAAACGCCCAAAAAATAAAAACACAACTTTCATATATAAAATAACGAAGAGATGAAATTTTTTATTGATACGGCTAATTTAGATCAAATTCGAGAAGCACAAGCCTTGGGAATTTTGGATGGTGTAACTACAAATCCATCGTTGATGGCGAAAGAAGGAATTACAGGTGCAGAAAATATTCTGAATCATTACAAAGCTATTTGTGAGATTGTTGACGGACATGTTTCTGCGGAAGTAATTTCAACTGATTTTGAAGGCATGATCAAAGAAGGAGAAGCCTTAGCAGCACTAAATCCACAAATTGTAGTCAAGTTGCCTATGATTGCTGATGGCGTAAAAGCGTGTAAGTATTTTTCGGATAAAGGCATAAAAACGAATGTGACATTGGTATTTTCTGCGGGACAAGCCTTGTTAGCCGCAAAAGCTGGTGCTACGTATGTTTCGCCATTTATCGGTCGTTTGGATGACATTTCTACCGATGGTTTGAATTTGATTGCGGAAATCAGAATGATTTATGATAACTACGCCTTTGAAACGGAAATTTTAGCGGCTTCTGTTCGCCATACAATGCACGTAATTGATTGTGCAAAGATTGGTGCTGATGTGATGACAGGACCTTTAAAATCCATTGTTGGTTTGTTAAAGCATCCTTTGACAGATATCGGATTGGAAAAATTCTTAGCAGATTACAAGAAAGGAAACTAGGAAAAGCATAAAAACAAAAAAAGCGTCTTGAGCTATTCTTAAGACGCTTTTTTTTATGTCTTTTATATATGTTACTTCAATTGCTCTAAAAATTCAGGCTTGAAGATGTTTGCGAATGCATTTACGATATTTCCACCACGATCTGTAATGATGAGTTTATTGATGCTGATTAATGCAAAATCGCGCAGTATGTTTTCTCGTTTTCCAATGCGATATTGTCTGCTTTCTGGAAAATTAAACTCTTTAATGTCCTTTTTCCAACGTTTGTGATTTTCATCTAAGCTGATTCCAATAATATTCAAATTAGGATATTCTTCCGCTATTTTCTTGATTCTCTTGGTAATCATGTGTTTGTGACGATTTTGGCTTGAGGTCCAAAAGTAGTAAACCGTTTTCCCACGTTTTGAATTCAAACGATTTACAGGAACGCGGCTATATTTGTCATCATACACATAAATTTGGTTAGAAAAGCTGTTTCCTGATTGCAAACTTTTAATACCGTTATGTAAGTTGGTAATTTCTTCTTTTGACTTAGTATCAGTAGCTACCTTTTGATACATTTTGAAGAATTCGTTGTTTTGAACAATATCTGTCGTATTATTTCTAAAGTATGAATATGCAGTGTAGCGCAATAATTCGTTTCGCAAATACGGA
>JBCCLS010000606.1:0-2722 GCA_039026835.1 Bacteroidota bacterium
AAACTTTGAATATGATTATAGAATTCCTCTTAGAAGGAAAGGATTGAGTATTTTTTCAGAAGAAGAGTATCCAAATTTAGAAAAATTAAAAAATCTATTATTTGAAATTACAACACAAAATACTTTCACAATAAATATAGGACTGAATAGCTTTCAAACTCTGCATGCAGATGTATCTTTGGTAAATGCATCGGATGAACTAGATATTGAAGGATTTAAGAAATGGCGCCCTGATTTCGAAGATGCTATATTTATTGATGAAGATGGTAAATATATTGTGGGTCGCGAAGTTGAAAAAATGTCCAAATCCAAGTACAACGTCGTAAACCCAGACGATATTTGCGAAGAATACGGCGCCGATAGTTTGCGTTTGTTTGAAATGTTCCTAGGGCCGCTAGAACAAGCAAAACCTTGGAATACCGCTGGAATTTCAGGCGTATTTGGCTTCTTAAAGAAATTGTGGAAATTGTATGTTGGAGAAGAAGGTGTCTCAAAAGTAACCGATGCGGCACCAACGAAAGACAATTTAAAAACATTACACAAAACCATCAAAAAAGTAGAAGAAGACATCGAAAACTTCTCGTTCAATACATCAGTGAGTACTTTTATGATTTGTGTCAACGAATTGACTGCGCAAAAATGTAGCAGCAGAGAAATTCTAGAGCCGCTTACGATTTTGGTATCGCCATACGCGCCGCATATTGCAGAAGAATTATGGGAACGTTTAGGAAATGAAGGTTCGATCGCTACAGCGAAGTTTCCAACATTTGAGCCAAAACATTTGGTAGAAAGTTCTAAAGAATATCCAGTGTCATTCAACGGGAAAATGCGTTTCAAAAAAGAATTATCACTCGATTTATCCAAAGAAGAAATTGAAAAAATCATTCTAGAAGACGAACGTACACAAGCACAATTAAACGGAAGAACGCCGAAAAAAGTAATTGTAGTTCCGGGAAAAATTATTAATATAGTAGGATAAAATGCTAAAGTTTGGTATGGAATTAGTTAGGAAGTCTACCAAAGTAATTTCATACCGCAATAAAAAACTTAAAAAATGAAAAAAATTGTCTTTTTAATCGCATTGATCTGTATGTCTACGACAGCAATCGCACAGAAAAAACAAGTAAAAGAACGTGACGGCAAACGATCGGAAGATAAAGCGTTTCCAACAGAATATGCCTTTCCAAAAGAATATGTAGGAACTTACACAGGAAACTTATCCATAGCTGATGCTACAGGTGTCATCCAAAATGTTCCAATGGAATTGATCATCAAACCAACGGAAGATCCAAAAAGATATGACTATACCTTAGCGTATATTGTTGCCAACAAAAAAGACGAGCGCAAATACACACTCGTTATCGTGGATCCTGAAAAAGGAATATACGATTTGGATGAAAATAATGGCATCATTTTACGAGCAAATTACATGCGACAAACCCTGTTTAGTACGTTTGAATTGAATAACAGAATTTTACACAGTCGTGTAGAATTTAACAATGACGGACGCGTATTCTTCTCCATTACCGTAACAGAAAAAGCGGATGCACGGAAGACAGGAGATGAAAAATTGACGGTGATGAGTTACAATACGACAGTCATTCAAAAGGCAGCTTTGCGCAAAGTTGATCGCGATTAACTAGAGAAACTGACAAAACTTCATATAATTAAAAACCTCGCTTATTTGGCGGGGTTTTTGTAATTTTAGAAGACATAAAATAAAAATAATATGATATTTGATAATGGATATTTGATTTTAGCCGGCGCAATCATGTTGATTAGCATGTTTGTGAGCAATAAACTGAAAAGTAAATTTGCTCATTATTCAAAATTGAGTTTGCGAAATGGAATGACTGGTGCTGAAATTGCAAATCAGATGCTCGCAGATCACGGCATCAGCGATGTCAAAGTAATTTCAACGCCTGGAATGTTAACCGATCACTACAACCCAAAAAATAAAACTGTTAATTTAAGTGAAGGTGTGTATCACCAGCGAAATGCCGCTGCTGCTGCTGTAGCAGCACACGAAGTAGGACACGCAGTTCAACACGCAAGAGCATACAAATGGTTGCAAATGCGCTCAAACCTAGTGCCGTTGGTAAGTATTGCTTCCCGATTTTCACAATGGGTTATTTACGGTGGAATTGCGCTTATGGCAAGTCAACAAGCTGCAGGTGGCACTGGAACTGGAAGAACACTTTTAATTGTAGGATTGATCATGTTTGCGACAGGAACACTATTCAGTTTTGTAACACTTCCTGTAGAATATGACGCTAGTAACAGAGCGCTTCGTTGGTTGCGCGATAAAAATATGGTCACACGTGAAGAGTTTGCAGGTTCACAAGATGCGCTTAAATGGGCAGCAAGAACCTATGTAGTTGCCGCACTCGGTTCTTTGGCAACTTTGCTCTACTTTATGCGCTATTTGAATAGAGAGTAAGACAAAATATAAAAGCTATAAAAAGAGGCTAAATAAAAAGTTGTTACAAACATCACATTCTGAGCTTGATCCTGAAATAAATTCAGCACAGTCTTTAGAATCTCATCATGTTGATTGTCATCTGTGATGAGAAACCGAATTAAGTTCATTGTTGTCCGGTTAAAATTATTTTCTTGCTGATATCCGATTTTTTTTATAGTATTTATAGCACCTTATGAAGGAAATGGAATTTCAAAAGTGCTATTTTTCATTTTAGGGATTATCTTTACGTTGTGAGGCAGT
>JBCCLS010000607.1:0-2718 GCA_039026835.1 Bacteroidota bacterium
GTCGTAAGCGGTTACAATACGGACGATGTCAATTTAGATGGAAACACACAATATTCTGGAACAGCACCTGATACGCCATTTATCTTACAAAATGTATTGGCGCATCCTGGAAACTTCCTAAACTTTAGTACGTATCAAATCATATAACAATTACCTGAAAACGAATAAAAAATTAATTAAGAGTTATTGTTTAGTTTATCGAGATTATGGTTGTAGTCTAATACAGGGCGATTAGATTTGGGGACAACACATAATCAAAACGCCATCTTGTGTATTGAGATGGCGTTTTTTTATATACATTTTTGATTGATGATTTTTGATTTTTTAGCAGAATACAACCGTCATTACAAAAATTCCAGAGAAATTTGTGGCAATCTGTTTCTTCATTTTCATAAGAATACACGAATTATTTTTATTGTACTCAATCCGTCACTTGGAGTGTTTTTTTGGTAAAAATGAAGAAAAATGTACTGAGAAATAATTCAAAATAAAAACAATCTACAATGCAATTTGTTGTAGTTACGCAGTACTTTTGTTTTTCTTAGGACTTTCACTTACATTTAAAAACGACTAAATTCCCATTGAATGCGCAGCTATTGTTTTCTTTTTATGGCGTTGCTTCTGCAGATTCCTACGGGTGTTGCACAAGAGAAAGATTCCACTGTAGTGGCATTAGAAGAAAATGTAGCCAACGCCACAAACGATTCCCTGAAGGTCGATGCTTACCTTACATTAGGAGATTATCAATTGCGAAGAGACTTTAATCGTGTGTTAGAGTATTTGAATAAAGTCCAACAGATTCTTGAAACGACCGACCAACAATTCGACTCAGGTTTACAAAAAGCAAATGCATTTCAGCAATACGGACTCATCGCTCGAAGACGTGGTAACTTTACGGATGCTATTCGGTATTATTACAAAGCCTTACCTATTTTTGAAAAGTACAACGATTCTATTGGATTGGCGTCTAGTTTTAATAATATTGGCAATGTATTGATTTATCAGGAAGAATATGAAAAAGCTAAGAAAATTCTCAAAAAGGCAATTGCCATCAACACCAAATTGAAACGCCCAAAAAGCATTGGAAATAATTACAACATCCTCACAAGAGCGTATCAACCCAAAGTACAACCAGACTCTTTACAATATATTTTAGATAAAGCTACGGCATACTACACGGAAGCTAATTATGAAGAAGGCATTTATCAAATATTATCTAAAAAAAGTGCTTTATACGTTGTACAAAAACGCTATGAAGAAGCGCTAAATTTACAATTGAAAAATCTGGAATATGTAAAAAGTATTCAACGAAAAATGTCCATCAGTACAGCGCACTACAATTTGGCAAGAATTTATATAAAGTTAAAAGCCTATACCAAAGCGCTATTTCATATCAACCAAGCCATTGTGATGTCTAAAAGTGAAAAATTGGGGCGACAATATGCATTGGCGTTTAGAAGAAGAAGTCTGATCTATAATTTGCAGAAAGATTATTACAATGCTTTAGAAGATTACAGACGGTATGCCAAAGCGTATGACAGTATTTACAATATCAACAAAGCCAAAGAAATTCGCGAAATTGAACTCAGTCATTCGTTTGAAAAAGCACGTGTATTGGATAGCATTCAATTTGAGCGTGAGAAAGAAGTACTGCTGTTAAAGACCGAAAACGAAGCATTGCAAAAAAAGTGGTATTTAAGTTTATTGGTCTTTATGTCGTTAGCAGTGATTGCGATTGTTTATTTTGGGGGGAACTATTTGAAAAAATTACGTCTACGAAAACAGCTTGAAGCAAAAGAACTCCATACCAAAATTGATCAACTCAGTACTGAAATTAGTACAAAAACAGAAGAAATCTCAGGTTTGATGGCAGAAACCATCATACATTTGAATACCAAAGAGAAGATTACCGAAAACCTTAACAAACTTTCCAAACATGAAGAGGGGATTTCTTTAAGTAGTATTCTTGCTGAATTAAAAGCAGATAAACTAGAAGATTCAAAACTTGTAGTACTCAAAGAAAATATTGAAAAAATCAATTACGAATTCATCAAAAAATTACGCGAAAAACATACAAATTTGACCAAAACAGATATCGAAGTTTGCTCATTTATCAAACTTGGTTTATCTAGAAAAGAAATTGCTACACTTCGATGTACTTCTACGGAAGCTGTCAAAAAATCTAGGTATCGTTTGCGTAAAAAAATGGCGCTTCCACCCACAAAAAAACTGGAGAAATACAGACAATCTAATTAAAAAAAGTACCATTCTGTATCTTTATTTCTTATAAAAGTCGCTACATATAGAAACATAATTCGCTATTTATTAGTGATTTAAGCACTTGTCCCCTTGCATGTCCCCCTCACTTTTTTTTTCACAACCGCTGTCCGTTATACTTTTACTCAAGTTTCAAATACATCAATATTTGGAATCAAACACAGTTTTCACCTAATGTTGAAAGTATCATGTTCTATTTGTTTAAAAAACTATTCCAATCTAAAAAAACAGCATTAAAAACCATTAGAGAAATGGAACAGCAGAAACGGTATATGGAAGCAAAATTGAAATTTTTGATAGAGTTAGAAGAAAAAATTAAAAACAAACAACTATAAACACAATTCATTACACACAAACAATACTAAAATTATTCTTATTTACTATGAAAAAACTAACAGTAACAATCGTATTGACAACCATCTTGATACTTTTTGCATACAA
>JBCCLS010000608.1:0-2718 GCA_039026835.1 Bacteroidota bacterium
GAAGACTTTACATTAGGATGCAGTCCATCATTTTTAAATCAATGTCCAAGTGGACCAACATGTCCTATCTCTCAAGCTCCATGTACGCAACCACCATACTGCTGGTAAATACACAAAAATTACAACTATGGAAAAGGCTGTATAAAAAGTGCAATTTCCGTCAAACCGAACTCATGTGCTGAATTTATTTCAGTATCAAGCTCAGAATGACGTTTGCCACAACTTTTTATACAGCTTCTTTTTTATCTACACTAAAGGATCGTTTTTGAGGTTTTCAAACTACTTTTTATGTGTCGTCATAACTATTTCGTATCTTAAGTTACATAAACCAAAAATATATACTCATGAAAAAACAGCGTATTAAACATTTAGACTTCACAAAAAAAGTGATCTCATCACTGTCAACAGTTGAAAAGGTAAAAGGTGGCATTACCACTGCATCACAAACAAGTTGCTGGTGTAGACAGTCAGAATGTGACTGTGACCTACAAGATACTTTTTACTAGGTAGTTGACTAGATCAACATATTGAAAAGAGCTTTTAAAAAGCGATAATATCCAAATCATACATTACCAAAACCTTGATTTGACAATTTCGCTACTTTTAAAAGCTCTTTTTAATTTAAATTAGTATTAACTACCTTTAGGCATCAATCAAAAACAAAAACATGTACGCGCACATCGATTCTATTGTAACCGCTTTGGTTTGTTTGCTCACAGCGTTTGTCATACAACGGATTTACGATAAAGAGCAAAAACGCCAAAATTTAAACACGATCAGCGGTATTAAATGGTTTGGATTGGCCATTTTTGCTTGGGGAATTGGCGCGTTGGTTACTGTCATTGCAGTCAACTATTTTGAAGTGGCTCCACAAACGAAATGGCTTATTTATTGGGGCGTTTTCATCTCCTTGATCAACTCGTTGTTTATTTTATTGTCTTTACCTTCGATTGAACATCAAAATCAGCGAAACATGATTGTGCGTATTGTGCAGCGCTTTTCAGTCAAAGAATTTATGATGTTGTTTGGGGGAATTTTTAGCATGATTGCCTTTGTATTTATTGCTACATCGTATACCAATCCTGATATCAGCAGCAGTTTTATTTGGCTGATTGATATTCCAATCTCACTCGTAGTCGCTTTGGCATTGCTTTATGAATTGAATAGTGCATTCATCAATCGGAACATGCGTTTCATGTATTTGCCTTGTTTTTCATTATTTGTGTTGATCATGATTGCGGTTTCCCACCGAATCATTCCGTATGCATTTGTAGAAGAATATATCAGTTTATCTAGCTGGAGTTTATTGGGCGTTATTACAGCAATTTCGTTTAAATTTATCTTTATTTTGCTATTTTCAATTTTACTATACAGTTGGAAATTTCTCTCGGAAAAAGAACAACAACAATCAGAATTTGTACTGCTTGAAGCAGAACGTAACGCATTGCAGACTGAAAAACAGAAATTACAAATTGCCAATGAAAGTCACTTAGATACCATTCAATCCTTAACTCAAAAACTAAAACGACAAACGCAAAAAGTTTCTGAACTGCAAGAAGCATCTAAAATCATACTTTCTGATCGACAAAAAGAAGTATTGGCCAATCTTGGAATTTGTGGTAAGAAAAAATCATATACAGAAATTGCAGATGCCATGCACATTAGTGTTGATGGTTTTCAAGCGCATATTTATCAAATCAAAAAAATACTCAACATCAGTGGAACTGGTGGAAAAGAACAACTCATTGCCTACGCAAAAGATCATGATTTACTTCAGTTTGCCACAATTACCTGTGATTGATATACAAGCTACTTAATCATATACTTAACTACTTCATTCAGTAAAAACAGTACTGCGTAACCTTTTGTGGTACAGCATATTATTTCATATTCGTAACCATCAAAAAACGAACAGATGAAATTAATACAAGTATCTTTTCTAAGCATATTGTTACCTTTTGTATCACGTGCACAACAAACGCCATCAACTTTAGACGAGCGTATTAATGAAAATTTTAAAAACGCGACAAGTTGGTTTACAGATGCCATTTTTGCCGAAATTCCTATTACAGATACAGTCGGAATTCCTTGGGTATTGATCATTCTCCTTATTGGTGCAAGTTACTTTACCATCTATTTTAAACTCATAAATATCCGCGGATTCCTCACGGCAATACGTGTGGTCAAAGGCGATTACGATGCTTTGGAAAGTAAAAGTCAAACCACGGAACCGCAAACCAAAGATGGCGAAGTTTCACATTTTCAAGCCTTAACGGCTGCACTTTCTGCTACTGTCGGATTGGGTAATATTGCCGGCGTAGCCATTGCACTTTCTATTGGTGGACCTGGCGCCACATTTTGGATGATTTTAGTAGGATTCCTGGGAATGGCTTCCAAATTTGTAGAATGTACACTCGGTGTCAAATACCGCGAAGTAGACGAAAATGGTGTCGTTTTTGGCGGACCTATGTACTATTTACAGAAAGGATTGCACGAAAGAGGTTTAAAAAAACTAGGGAAAATCTTGGCACTTGTTTTTGCTATCATGTGTATTGGCGGATCGTTTGGCGGCGGTAACATGTTTCAAATCAATCAGGCGTTTCAGCTATTTCAATATGTGACAGGTGGCGAGGAAAGTCTGTTTTATGGAAAAGGTTGGTTATTTGGAATCATCATGGCAATTTTTGTGGGAATTGTGATTATTGGAGGCATTAAAAA
>JBCCLS010000609.1:0-2714 GCA_039026835.1 Bacteroidota bacterium
AGTTTTCTCATAGATACTTCGTAAGTTTTCCTTGAATTTATTTAAATTCGCAATCAAATATATCTGCAAAAATAACAAACATTGGCAAAAAGTAGCGCGAAAAAAGTCACTCCTTTAATGAAGCAATACAATAGCATCAAAAGCAAATACCCAGATGCTTTGTTGTTATTTCGAGTGGGCGATTTTTATGAAACGTTTGGAAAAGATGCCGTCAAAGCTGCCAACATTTTGGGTATTGTGCTTACGCATCGAAATAACGGTGGTGACAATATTGAATTGGCAGGATTTCCACATCATTCCTTAAACACCTATTTGCCAAAATTGGTCAAAGCGGGCGAACGCGTTGCTATTTGTGATCAGCTGGAAGATCCGAAACAAACCAAAAAGATTGTAAAGCGCGGTGTAACAGAATTGGTAACGCCAGGTGTTGCGTTTAATGATGAAGTTTTACAAGCAAAAACAAACAATTTTTTGTGTGCCATTCATTATGGAAAAAAGATGTTAGGGGTCTCTTTTTTAGATGTGTCTACGGGAGAATTTATGACAACGCAAGGTTCAGCAGAATATATTGATAAGTTATTGCAAAACTTCAAACCGAGCGAGATTTTAATTCCGAAGCAGAAAAAGCTAGAGTTTGCAGATATTTTTGGAAGCAGTCACCATGTATTTTATTTGGAAGATTGGGTATTTAAAGCAGATTTTGCTGAAGAGAAACTCATTACACATTTTGATACCAGTTCGCTGAAAGGTTTTGGCGTAGAAGATTTGAAAGAAGGAATCATTGCCTCTGGCGCGGTACTTCATTATTTGTCGGAAACACGACATAACAAGTTGCAACACATTACGTCCATTGCACGTATTGCCGAAGATGCCTATGTGTGGATGGATCGCTTTACGGTGCGAAACTTGGAATTGTACGCCTCAACTGCATTCAACGCGATTACCTTATTGGATGTGATTGATAAGACAATTTCGCCCATGGGCGGACGTTTGTTGAAACGTTGGTTGGCATTACCGCTAAAAAATAGTCAGCAAATAAAGCAGCGACATGAAGTGGTTCATCATCTGTTTCAAGAAGCAACTGAATTGGAAAAGATTCAGCATCACATCAAACAAATTAGTGATATTGAACGCTTGATATCCAAAGTAGCTACAGGTAAAATCTCGCCAAGAGAAGTTATTCAACTCAAAAATTCACTCGAGGCGATCATTCCTATCAAACAAATTACTAGCAACAGCTCCAACGAAGCATTAAAAGTCATTGGCGATACGATTCATGAATGCGAGTTGCTTCGTTCCAAAATAAAAGAAACGCTAAACGAAGATGCGCCAGTAAATATTTTGAAAGGAAATGCGATTGCGAGCGGATATTCTGATCAATTAGACGAATTGCGCGGCATTGCTTTTTCAGGAAAGGATTATTTGGACAAAATGCTAGAGCGCGAATCGCAAGCGACAGGCATTCCGTCCTTAAAAATAGCTTCTAACAATGTGTTTGGCTATTACATAGAAGTTCGAAATACGCACAAAGCCAAAGTCCCAGAATCATGGACACGAAAGCAAACGTTGGTCAACGCCGAGCGTTATATAACAGAAGAACTGAAAGAATACGAAACCAAGATTTTAGGTGCCGAGGAAAAAATTGCACAAATAGAACAAGAGTTGTTTGCGGATTTGGTGGTTTGGATCAACCAATATATCAAAGCAGTTCAGCAAAATGCCAATATTATTGCAAAATTAGATTGCCTGTGTGGATTTGCAACGCTAGCAAAAGCCAATAATTATGTGTATCCACAAATTGACGATTCCTATGATTTGGATATTAAAAACGGACGTCATCCTGTGATTGAAAAGCAGTTGCCAATTGGTGAAAGTTATATTGCCAACGATGTGTATCTCGATCGAGAAGCGCAGCAAATCATCATGATTACGGGACCGAATATGAGTGGTAAATCGGCTATTTTACGTCAAACCGCACTCATTGTTCTTTTGGCACAGATGGGAAGTTTTGTGTCAGCAGATGCAGCGCGAATTGGATTGGTAGATAAGATTTTTACCAGAGTAGGCGCAAGCGATAATATTTCTATGGGCGAATCGACATTTATGGTGGAAATGAACGAAACGGCTTCAATTTTAAATAATATTTCTGATCGTAGTTTGGTATTGTTGGATGAAATTGGTCGTGGAACGAGTACGTATGACGGAATTTCGATTGCTTGGGCAATTTCAGAATATTTGCACGAACATCCATCACGAGCCAAAACCTTGTTTGCGACGCATTATCACGAATTAAACGAAATGACTGAAATTTTTGATCGCATCAAGAATTACAATGTGTCTGTAAAAGAGTTGAAAGATAATGTATTATTCTTGCGTAAATTGGTCAAAGGTGGAAGCGAACACAGTTTCGGAATTCACGTGGCAAAAATGGCAGGAATGCCACAGCAAGTCATTCGCAAAGCCAATAAAATTTTAAAGCGTTTGGAAAAATCGCATTCTAGCGAAGAATTGGCAGATGATTTAAAGAAGGTGGAAAATGATATGCAATTGAGTTTTTTCAACATGGACGATCCGTTGTTGGAAGAAATCAAGGAAGAAATTTTGATGACGGACATAGATACCTTAACTCCGGTTGAGGCGTTGATGAAGCTTAATGAAATCAAGCGTATGTTACAACGCAAAAAAAAGTAGTTGATTGCGAGTGTGTTGTAAAA
>JBCCLS010000610.1:0-2713 GCA_039026835.1 Bacteroidota bacterium
CTAACCTGTTAAATTCCACCTCATCTTTAAAAAATTTCGAATTTTTCATCCTCTTTTTTATCAAATCTGTAAAAATATCGTTGTTTGTGTTAAATATAACATACTAACAATCAGTAGTTATTTTTAACACAAACAACGATATTTTTACAGATTTGATAAAAAAGAGGATGAAAAATTCGAAATTTTTTAAAGATGAGGTGGAATTTAAC
Source organism: Bacteroidota bacterium (assembly GCA_039026835.1). GTDB lineage: Bacteria > Bacteroidota > Bacteroidia > Flavobacteriales > Flavobacteriaceae > Kordia. The sequence continues at coordinate 210 of JBCCLS010000610.1, forward strand.
AGGTTAGTTTCGTGGAAAGTAGGCCAATATGGAAAGCTTTGTTGTTCCTATAAACGAAAATAAAACGACGAATTGCATCTGTAAAGTGTTTGAATCTTGTTAAAAAGGTTACAAATCATCGAATTAGTTAATATCTTTGCAATTAGATGAAAGTAGTTGCGCAGATAAAACAACCTATTGTTAAGGAGATGGAGCTTTTTGAAAAGAAGTTTTACAATTCTATGTCTTCCAAAGTCGCACTACTCAACCGAATTACACACTACATTGTCAATCGTAAAGGAAAGCAAATGCGCCCAATGTTTGTGTTTTTAGTGTCGAAAATGGTGTCTGATGGATTGGTCAACGAACGAACGTATCGTGGCGCTTCTGTAATTGAATTGATTCACACCGCAACCTTAGTTCACGATGATGTAGTAGATGATTCCAACCGCCGAAGAGGATTCTTCTCTATAAATGCGTTATGGAAAAATAAAATTGCGGTTTTAGTGGGCGATTTTTTACTGTCGAAAGGATTATTATTGTCAATTGATAATGGCGATTTTGATTTGTTGCGAATTATCTCAGTAGCCGTTCGTGAAATGAGTGAAGGCGAATTGCTTCAAATAGAAAAAGCACGTCGTTTAGACATTACAGAAGCAATTTACTATGAGATCATTCGCCAAAAAACAGCCACTTTAATTGCTGCGTGTTGTGCTATGGGCGCACAATCAGTCAATGCTACGGAAGAAGAAGTAGAGCGCATGCGTTTGTTTGGTGAATATATCGGAATGGCATTTCAAATCAAAGATGACTTATTTGATTACGGCCAAACGCAAATTGGAAAACCTACTGGAATTGACATTAAAGAACAAAAAATGACACTTCCGCTCATTTATGCACTCAACAATTGCACTAAAGAAGAAAAAAAATGGGCAATCAATTCGGTGAAAAATCACAATAAAGACAAAAAAAGAGTCAAAGAAGTCATTGCTTTTGTCAAAAAAGTAGGTGGTTTGGACTATGCCATAACGCAAATGAAAGCTTACCAAGAAAAAGCGCTCAACCTCCTTGAAACCTACCCGCAATCCACATATAAAGACTCTCTAGAATTGATGGTCAACTACGTGATTGACAGAAAAAAATAATTTTTTTTCATGTGCAGACAACCATTTGCATAAAAATTGCGTCTATGTCAATAGAAAGCAGCCTGTAAAGTGAAAGTTATTCAATTACATCTACAAGAAGCACAACTCATCAAACGTGCAAAGCGCAATGACAGAAAAGCGCAGCAAGCGTTGTACGCACAACATGCGCCTAAAATGCTGAGTGTTTGTAGATACTATATTACCAACGTTCACGATGCTGAGGAAGTTATGCTTTCCGGATTTTTCAAGGTATTTACACAATTAAAAACCTATCAAAGCAAAGGAAGTTTTGAGGGTTGGATTCGAAGAATTATGATTCGTGAATCTATTTCGTTTCTACGAAAAAAGAATCCTGTAGTGGCTGTGGACGAAATTGAAAGTTACACAGAAATCACAGATTGTGAAGTCAATATCAATGCCGGAGTAGAAGAAATCCAGAAAGCTATTGATGCTTTGCCGAAAGGATATCGGATTGTTTTTAATTTATATGAGATAGAAGGATACAAGCATCAAGAAATTGCCGAAATGCTCAACATTTCTGTAAGTACTTCCAAAACGCAATTGTTCAAAGCAAAAAAGGGGCTTCAAACACAGTTACGATCAAAAAAAAACAGAGCTAATGAAATCGCATGACATCAAAAATATATTAGAAGAGCGCAGGATCGAAGTATCTGCGCAATCGTGGGAGCAGCTCGCAGGGCAACTCGATGCCAACGATCGTAAGCAACGTAGAAAATTTTTTTACATTCCGTATGCCGCATGTTTGGCTTTGCTTGTCGGTTGGTTGGTATTCATGATCGCAACGTCTGAAAAGACTGCTGACAATACTAACATGGTAAATCAGGAAAACACTATCCTACCCATCATCAAAGAAAACGAACGGAAACGTAACAGTACACCAAAAACGCTTCAAGATCCACAAGAAGTCATTAAAGAAACACGCATTGCAGTTCAAGAGTCTTCTACAAAAAATACAAAATTAGAAGCAACAACACCTAAAAGTGTCTCTGAAACTAAAGAAGTATTCGCAGCGGAGTTGCAAAAAGAAGTACGTACAGCAGTTACCATGCAAGAAAAGCAAGTGCCACAAAAAATACAAACGGTCATCACAGAAAAAGAAGTCGTTGTAGATGCAAATACAGATTTAAAAGCTTCTATCATCGCATTATTGAAAGATGAAAAAATGACAGTGACCAATGCAGAAATTGATCAATTGCTCAAGGATGCACAAGAAACTATCAAAGAATTTGACGTCAAAGAAAATATAAATTACACCAACTTTGCCACCGCCGATGAATTGTTAAACGAAGTAGAATACGAACTCGACATGTCATTCAAACAACGCGTATACGAAATTGTAAAACGAAACATCCAAAAAAC
>JBCCLS010000611.1:0-2699 GCA_039026835.1 Bacteroidota bacterium
AAAAAATGGCTGTTATTATCGCCTTAGGAACTGTGTTGATTGCTGCTGTGTATTTTGGTAAAAAGTATAAAGCATCTCAAAAACAGGCAGAAATCGCTGAATTTTATAATCAATTTTCTGATGAAGCATATACCGCATTTGGTAAAAAGCTTGAAGCATCCATCCATGAAAATCACCCAGAAGATTTTGACAAAAGTGTAGACATTGCATCGCTCTTTGATTTTTCGAATCGCGACCTTTCGGGAAGTTATAACAAGCGAAAAACAGTAGAATTTTTAGGTCCTATCTTAAAAGTTGGAACTACTATACATGCACAGTTGAATCATCCTGATGAATTCAAATTTACTCGATTTTACAAAAAAAATGGTATCCCACATGTAGTATTTAGATCCTATCTTTCCAATTTTATCAACTATATAGATTTTACTTTGGGCATCAAAAAAGAGGCAATTATAATTACAGACATGTATTATTTTTTTCCTGGGTTGGTTTTCTCTGAAATGGCATCAGATCTGTATCGTAAAGTCATGAGTCAAAGAGACTTTTCTACTATAGATTTATCAACTTATGAATCTGTAGAAACGAATCTGGCATTAGGAAATTTTGAAGAAACATATTCACTTTTAAGATCCATCCCAGAAAACCAAAGACATCCGTATCACTATCAATTCTTATTGGTTACTGCAGAAAATTTGGATGATGATACTTTTTTTCAAGTTCTTGAGGAATTAAAAACACGCAAGCCAAATGATCAACGATTACATTCATATTTAAATTTTAAAAAACACATTTTCAAAGGAAATTTAACGCAACTAAATGCTGCTATTGACGAATTGAAAAAGCATGTAGGAGATGATCTGCTTTTTGATCTTTATCGAGGTTTTACGCTTAATCTTACAGCTGACTATGAGCAAGCAATTCCTTATTTTGATACGATAATTACAAAAATGCCAGCGCTGTATGAAGCTTATTATTACAAATTGGAAAGTCTATTAGTACTGAATAAAGAGAAAGAAGCACTGAGTTTAGTAGCGGAAATGAAACATCATTTTTTACTACAAGAAGAAGATTTTACATTGTCAATTTCAGATTTCCAAGAATTCATACAATCAGAAGCCTATAAAAACATTTTCAAAGATGCAGAATAACATACATATACAAGGTTTTCCGCTGCACTTACCAGAAGCAGACATTACATATTACCCAAATTTTATTGCAGCGCAACAAGCAACACAGATTTTTGAAACCTTACGCGACGAAACACCTTGGCAGCAAGACGACATTAAGGTGTTTGGCAAAGTATACGCGCAACCGCGATTGACAGCTTTGTACGGCACCAATCAAAAATCATATAGTTACTCCAATATTGAAATGACGCCACATACGCTCACACCAACATTAGTAGACTTAAAACAGCGCGTTGAACAAACCTGTGAAGCAAATTTTACCACCATGCTACTCAACTACTATCGTGACGGCAAGGACAGCAACGGTTGGCATGCAGACAATGAAAAAGAATTGGGCATCAATCCGATCATTGCTTCGTTGAGTTTTGGGCAAGAACGTTTTTTCCATTTAAAACATCGCAGCGACAAAACATTAAAACACAAAATTTTATTACAGCACGGAAGTTTGCTATTGATGAAAGGAGAAACTCAACACAAATGGTTGCATCAAATTCCAAAAACTGCACGAAAAATTAATGGCCGAATTAATATCACGTTTCGTATTATTGCATAAAAAGCTCTCTTTCTGAGAAAGCAAACTCTTTTTTTATATTAAAGAGACATATTGCGTATTGTTATACGTGTTAAATTTGATAATCGCCATACATGTTGGGTAAAAAACTGATTTTTGTACTAGTTATTTTATGTGTGAACTGTTCTTTTTCGCAAGAAAAAGATAGTACACTTGTCGCACTCGAAAAACAAGTAACAGTAGCTACGAATGATTCTTTAAAAGTAGAAGCCTTACTAAATTTAGGAATCTATCAATTACGAAGAGACTTTAATAAGATAAGTAAATATCACGATCAAATTTCACGCATTATTGAATTTTCTCCCGCGTATGACGCTCGCTCTCAAATGGGGCAATTGTTACAACAAAAAGGCGTATACAATCGTAAAAAATCAAACTATACCGTGGCACTGAGTCGTTACCAAGAGTCACAACGTATTTTTTTGGAGTTGAAAGATTCGCTCAACTTATCTACCAACTATCATAATATTGGAGTCGTATTTGAATATCAAAGAGAACGTGTAAAAGCTATCGATAATTTTAAGAAAGCGATTGCTATCAACAAACAACTTCATAATCTAAAGAAACTAGCCGATAACTATAATGCCATTGCTGACAATTACTTTTATGTTGAGCAACTCGACTCTGTGCAATATTATTTTGATCAGGCGATAAAAAATTATGAATTCATCAATAATGAGGAAGGCATTCATCAGGTATTAGCCAACCAATCGGCAAGTTTAACCAGAAGAAAAAAGCACAAAGAAGCGCTTCCATTACAACTAAAAAATTTCGAATACCTACAAACAACCAACAAAAAAGAAGCCTTAGCGGAGTCGCATTTCAATTTGGCACACTTATACAATCAGCTCAAACAGTTTGACAAAGCTATGTTTCATGTGAACAAAGCGATTGACATTGCTAAGAATGAAAAAATAGGTGAATTGTTGTCAAAATCGTAC
>JBCCLS010000612.1:0-2692 GCA_039026835.1 Bacteroidota bacterium
AATATCATGTTAATATTTCTTAAAAGTGTGTTAAGGTGTTTTTGGGAAATCTTAAAAACAGTTGGTCTGTTTGTATGTTGCGGTATTGTAAATTTTTTGAGGAATATGTATGCGGAGAAGCAACTGAAATATCCTCTTCAGTAGTAAATTTATAAGCGTAATGCATTCTCAATTTTAAAAAGAATAAAAAGTAGAAGTCTGATTTATTTATGTAGTTTTAATAGCCTTTTTTCGATTTAATTTCCAAAACCAGTAGTTCATATATGCTGTTCCAAAAATGCTTGGAATCAACCAACCTGCAATTCCAGGAATGAATTGATTTACCACAATAAATGCGGTAACTGCTGCAATATAACCGCCCATCATTTTTCCAATATGATGCTTGAGCCAAGTTTTACGCAATTTTTTGATATTGTGTAAAAGTACTAAATCGCGAATAGCAAATACGGTTCCGATGCTTCCAAAAATAGTCAACACAATATTGATGTTTCCAGTAGTAATTACAGGGTAAAAAATCATACATACACTTGTGATTCCCATGGCAATTGCAATCATTTTATCGAACCACACTATAGGATTTGGCTTCTTAAAACGCAAAGCACGATAGCCAGAAATGATAAAATACGAACTAAACAATCCGATCGTGAATAAAAATGCATTTTCATGCTTTGGCAATACTGCAATCACCAAGGCAGAAAGCGCAGCGGCTAGCATGGAGTAATAAAATACAATTCCTGATTTTTTATGTGCAGTACCTCCTTTTTTTGTAATGATCGCAATAAATCCTGTGATGAAAGCAATACTTCCCAATGCTGCATGCACGTAAATTAGGTATGTTGCAAAAGTTTCCATTTTTATTGTTTTTATCAAATCTCTGTACTTTTTTGACAGAAGGAAACTTTTAGTGACCGAGTTGTCAAATTTTCATGACAAGTCGCGACTAGTAACATATAACAATTTTTAGGTTATGGTTTTACAACGAATTGTTTTGTGATTTCATAACTCGAGAATGTTATTTTTACAAAGTACACTCCAGCTTCATATGTCTTTGTATTTAGTTCGACACTATTTTTATGAATAAATGTAAAGGTATCCATTTTTTGTCCTAGCAGGTTGTATATACGAATGCTACCAGTTTGGGGATTAGTACCGAGTTGAATTTTTGAAGCACCATAACTCGGATTCGGATATATGAATACATTTGATTGTAATAGGTTTGTTTGTGTAGAGAGTACTGAGCTATTATTGTACACACGAACATGTCCCGCACTCATTCCATTTAGATTGTCATTACCTATGGCTCCAATGGCAATAACAGCACCATCATTGCTTATACTTACAGCTTGACCCGATTGATCGCTAGCTGCTTCTCCGTCAATATCTAATCCTACTTGTGTCCAAACACTATTGTTGAATTCGTATACACGCGCATGCCCTGCGAAATTACCATTGTCATCATTTCCATAAGCTCCTATAGCTACTATATTTCCATTTGCATTTAAGCTTACACTAGTGCCTGAAAAGTCAGCTGAATTTTCACCATCAATATCATTTCCAATCTGAGTCCAGTTATTATTTATATTTTGATACATACGTACATGTCCAGCTGCATCTCCATTACCATCATTACTACTTGCACCAATGGCAACTATAGTTCCATCACCATTTAAACTAACAGCGCCTCCTGAACCATCCAGCGCAGCTTCTCCGTCGATGTCGCTGCCAATTTGTGTCCAAACATTATTTACATTTTCAAAAACACGTACATGTCCTGCATCTGGACCATTTCCATCATTTGCTATTGCTCCAATGGCTACAATGTTTCCTGTATCGTTTATACTTACTGATGCGCCAGATTGGTCTTCATCACTTTCTCCATTAATATCTCCACCAACTTGTGTCCAAACATCATTTATGTTTTCAAAGATTCTAACCTGTCCATAGCGGAAACCATTTCCACCTTCATTACTGAATGGTGCACCGGCAACTACGATAGTTCCATCAGCATTTAAATGTACCGATCTTCCAAAATCATTCAAAGGACCTTTTCCATCAATGTCAGTGCCGATTTGTGTCCATACATTATTCGCATATCTAAAAACTCTAACATGTCCAGCACGGAGTCCGTTGCCATTATTTAAAAAAGCACCTACAGCCAAAATATTTCCCGAGTTATTTAAACTCACAGCACGTCCAAATTTATCACCAGAATTCTCTCCAATGATCTCTGCTCCTAAAGGCATCCAGGAATTATTGACATTTTGATATACACGCACAGATCCAGCAGATCGTATGCCAACGCCTTCCGAACTTCCAATAGCTAGGATTGTTCCATCAGCATTTAGACTCACCGATCTTCCTAAAAGATCATTCTCTTCAATTCCATCAATATCAGTACCTATTTGCGTCCATTGTGCAGTACATGTGTAAAGGAAACATGCCCAAACTAAAAAAGTACACATGACTGTTTTTTGCTTCATGTTTTATTTTTTTGATCAATTAAGTTATAAGATTAAATATAAGGCAAATTGTGTAGATGTTGTTGTAATCGGTACTGTTTTCTCAAATACGAAGTTGTTTTAAAAATAATTAGGGTGTTTTAACCCTTGAAAACGTATAAGAAAGCGACTACTTTTATACTTCACTAATTTGAAATACTTATGAGACTACAAAATAAAACAGTTACAAGATG
>JBCCLS010000613.1:0-2683 GCA_039026835.1 Bacteroidota bacterium
ATCTATCTCGAGTGCAGTCGAGATAGATAGAAAATTGTATCGAGAACAGCTTTGACAAAGAGTAGTTCAAAGGTTTGTAGAATTTATAAATTTAGGTGAAGAACATTAAAAATTAGATATTCAGGATTTTGAGTTTCCAAGAACTTCTCGATACTAAATTTCTACGAAATTTCACTCGAAGAGACGTTCTTTTAATCTAATAACGATAATAATACATCATTGCGCGGGAGTATGACAAAGCAATCTGTGGCTTCAAATACGAATAATATTTTATGACACACAGATCACCACGTCACTTGCGTTCCTCGTGATGACGAATCCAGATAATTACGAATAAAAGTTATCTCAATTAAAGTAAAAAAGAATAAAATCCCGCGATTCCGCGGGATTCGTTCAACTTACAATTTTGTATGCGGCTAGATACTGAATCAAGTTCAGCACAAGCTTTACAAAATTGAGTTTCACGAAAGTAATCAAGAGCAACTCGTCGAAAAGCTGCTCTTGATGTTTACTAACAAAGACAGGAAACTGTATATCTCCTGAACTACAAGATTCATAACTAAAACGTACCGTGAAAGGCTTTATTTTACTGGGAAACGTTAAAGTTTGCCAATTGTTTCCAAGCCAGATAAAAATTTAAATCAACAAGTATCTTATGTGTACATCTTTTAAGTACTTTTAAGAAATACTTAATTCAACATACATTGAAAAAAACAAATCGAACATTTATTGGCGTCATTATGTTCATACTCCTTTTGATAAGTTGTCACTCGCAGAAAAATATTGATACAACTATCAATACAGAAACAACTTTTAAACTATCAGACATAAAAAATAAAGACATCCTAAACGATATTGAAAGAGGAGAATTCAACATTAACAAACTTGAAAATCCATTACAAAGTGTGGGGTTTTTAAGTACAGGATTTCAAATGTTCATTTCCCTCGCGACTTCTCTATTTTACACAGAACTCAGCGAAAATATTGGGCAAGGTGTTTTGGCAAACTTTATCAGAGGAAAATACCATAGACCCAAAGAAGAAGACCGTATTTTTATGTTTTTAGACATGAAATCTTCTACTACAATTGCAGAACAACTGGGACATGTCAGATATTTTGAACTTTTAAAAGAATACTATTATACGCTTTCAGATGCCGTGATTGCACATTCTGGAGAAATTTATCAATATGTCGGCGATGAAATGGTGGTTTCGTGGAAATATAAACATGGCATTCGAAATAATAATTGTGTTGAATGCTTCTTTAAGATGAAAAATGATCTGCTTGCAAAACAATCAAAGTTTGAAACACAGTTTGGTGTACACCCTGAATTCAAAGCGGGATTGCATCTCGGAACGGTCACCACAGGCGAGATTGGCAGCATTAAAAAAGAAATTATCTTCACTGGCGACGTGTTAAATGCTACCGCGAGGATTCAAGCACTTTGCAATGTTTTAGGCGTTGATATTCTCATTTCAAAAGACATCAAAGACATTTTACCACTAGAAAAAAAATTTCAAGTCATTTCGCAAGGAAATCAAGAATTACGCGGAAAACAAACCTTAAAAGAAGTATATACACTTCAAAAAATAACGAGTTGAATCTTTCAATCCTTCAATCCTTCAATCCTTCAATCTTTTAATCTTTTAATCTTTTAATCTTTTAATCAAAAACAAAAAAAGATAGAAGCACGTTCTAACGATACTTCTATCTCCCTTAACTAACTCAAAATTTATAATTATATAGTAGGATATAATTCAATACGAACAGTTATATGTAACTGTAAAAACAAATAGTTGGCAGCTATTAATGATGCTCAATGGCACATTCATTAGCTCTACAGCTTATGCCAGGATCTGTGTAACACATATCAACATGTACGGTTTGACAGTTGTGATACGGACAGGTTTGTGTATATGGACATGTATCCGTCAAGGGACATCCATTGCCTTTTGTAACAGGTTCCGAATCGCCAGGATTTACAGTTCCTCCTTTTATAGCTACAGTGCTAAAAGAAGAAATCGTATTTTTTCCTAAAAGCAGTTTTATGTGTAAATTCTTTTTTTTCATGGTGTTTTTTGTAAGGTTAACTAATTAAGCGACATCGCCACAAACGTATGGTTCACAACTTAACACTTCGTCTGTATAACAAGCATCTTCACGCATGGTAATACAAACAAAAGGACAAGTTGCCTTATCTGAACATATATCCGAAGGTTCACACACATCGGCTTCTACAGTTACAGGTGGACTAAATGCCAAACCTCCCTTAATGGTATTCACTTGAAAAGCTGCTACATTTTGCTTTCGCAAATACAACTTTGCTGTCAAATTTTTTTTCTTCATGATAGGTGTATTAAAAAGTTAATAATTCCATTCATTTATTAGCAATACACGAGATCAGTTCTTCAAGAGCTATTACATACGCACAGGATTACAGTTTGCATTGATAGCATCTGTACAAGTACAGGTTTCTATTGGGCACGTACTTTGTTTCCCTAGTGAATCGTCAACAGTGGTTTCTGCGTTTGCCCCAAACATTCCACCTTTAATGTGCAATGCATTGAAGGAAACAATAGTTTTCTTCTTTAACTCCAATTTTAGAATTAGGTTTCTTTTTTTCATAATTAAGTTATTTTAAGTTTACATAAATGTACAAATTATCGACTATCAATTGATACAC